>JAFYUX010000118.1 GCA_017549385.1 Bacillota bacterium | reverse complement strand
TTTTCTATGATATTGAGATTTTCAATTGTATCTACTTTTCCCCTCTTCAACTAAAGTAGATACTTTTTTCTCAAGTTGTTATTACCTCATGTATCTACTTTTTCATTTTCATCAAAAGTAGATACTTTTCTATGATATTGAGATTTTCAATTGTATCTACTTTTTCATTTTCATCTATAGTAGATACCGCTTTATAATTTTAATATTCTCTCGTGTATCTATTTTCCACCTTTGGTTAAAAATTGATACTTTTCTATATTCTCAATGTGCGCATCGCATTGAGGATTGCTATTACTGATACTCCCACGTCTGCAAATATGGCGAGCCACATGTTTGCGATGCCTGCTGCGCCAAGGGCCAACACCAGGAATTTTACACCTAATGCAAACACTATATTTGCTTTTGCTATGTTCATTGTCTTTTTAGCAATGCGTATCAATGTGGAAATCTTGCTGATATCGTCATCCATAAGGACTACATCTGCCGCCTCTATAGCTACGTCTGAACCTAAATTTCCCATTGCGATACCTACGTCTGAAAGCATGATAACAGGTGCGTCATTTATGCCATCTCCAACAAATGCCAGCTTGCTGTTGCCAGATAAACCTGACATAAGCTGCTTAACTTTTTCCACTTTATCTCCCGGCAAGAGCTGGCTGTACACCTGATCGATACCTGCTTCTGAAGCGACCGACTCTGCAGCTTCTGCTCTGTCTCCAGTAAGCATAACTGCTCTCTTAACGCCCATTCTGTGGAGTTCTGCAACAGCCTCTCTAACACCTTCTTTTACTGTGTCAGTTATAAGTATCCAACCTTCAAACTTACCGTCTCGTGCCACATAAACTACAGTTCCAGCTTTCTGGCACGCTTCAAAATTAACCTCTTCAGCATCCATCAACTTTGCGTTACCCGCCAGAAGTATAGATTCATTGTAATCTACTTTCATACCCTGACCTGGAATTTCCTGGTATCCCACAACATCAACTAAAACCATACCTTCATATGCGTTTCTAATAGACTGAGCCACTGGATGATCTGAGTACGCCTCACATATCGCTGCAAGCTTCAAGATTTCATCACGCTTTTCCGCAGGATAAACTTCAGTCACAGCAAAGCTGCCTTTTGTCAGTGTGCCTGTCTTGTCAAACACGATTGTGTCCAGATTGCTGAGGGCTTCCAGGAAGTTGCTGCCCTTTACCAGAATACCCTTTCGCGAAGCCGCCCCGATACCACCAAAGAAACTGAGCGGTACTGAAATCACAAGAGCGCACGGACACGATACAACCAGGAAGATGCAGGCTCTTCTGATTGCCTCACCCACTCCCGTATTAAACAGCAACGGTGAAGCCACTGCCAGGATGGCTGCAAATATAACTACTGCAGGAGTATAATATCTCGCAAATTTCGTTATAAAGTTTTCCACCGGCGCTTTCTGACTGCTGGCGTTTTCCACCATCTCAAGAATCTTTGCCACCGTACAGTCGTCGTATTCTTTCGTGGTTTTTACATACAGCAAACCTTTACCGTTGATGCATCCGCTGAGGATCTCTTCGCCTTCTGCAACCTCACGATAAACAGACTCCCCTGTCAGCGCCGACGTATCCACAAAAGACCTGCCCTTCAGCACGACTCCGTCGAGAGGAATGCGTTCCCCCGGCTTTACAACAATGGTAGTGCCTACCGCCACATCATCAGGATCAACTTCTATAATCTTTCCGGCAACTTCGATGTTTGCGTGCTCAGGCATGATGCTCATGAGCTCTTTTATAGATTGTCTCGAGCGGTTTACCGCGTAGTCCTCGAAGAGGTCCCCAATCTGGTAAAAAAGCATTGCTGCCACACCCTCAACGGCTTCACCGATACAAAATGCTGCAACCGTAGCGATAAACATCAGGAAGTTTTCGTCAAATACATTTGCAAGTCGCCCCGTGGTCAGATTTCTGTAAGCCTTTCTGAAAACCTCAGTTCCGACGGTGATATACGGCACCAGATAAATGGCAGTTGAAATCAGCGCCCATGGCATCCCATCCGGGATGATGAGCTTATCTAGAGCGATTGCCACTATGTACATCACAACCGCAAGTATTATGCGGTTTCGTTTCTTTTTCTGTTTTTTAGTCATTTTCTATAACTCAAGGTGTGCGTCAGCATCAATCTTTGACATACAAGCGCTTGCCTGCTTTGCGATTTCGTCCATCTTGTCTTCGTCAGCTTCAATAACAAGCTTCTGAGTGAGGAAGTTGAGCTTTGCGTCAATAACGCCTTCGATCTTCTTGATTTCAGCTTCCATCTTTGCTGCGCAGTTGCCACAGCACACATCTACCACATTAAACTTTTTCTTCATCGTGCACCTCCAAAATTCAATTATATTTACATCGTTTTATTACAACTATTTTTACAGCTATTTTCACAACCGTTTTTATAACTATCAGATATCTGCTTACACATCAGCATTTGCTGATATGTTTTTCATTCAATCAGACATTATTATTCTTCTACATGCTCCAGACCCTGAGCCATAATAGTCTCAACGTGACTATCTGCCAGAGAGTAAAAAATCATCTTGCCCTGTCTACGACTCTTAACCAGATTTGCCTGCTTGAGAACTTTCAGATGATTTGAAACTGCCGGCTGACTCATATCAAGAACATTTGATAAATCACACACGCACATCTCATTAACTGAAAGCATATACATAATCTTTATACGAGTGAAATCACCAAACTTCTTAAACAGATCTGCAATTGCCTTGAGTTTCTGATCATCAGGAACAATCTTCTTTGCCTTTTCCACAACATCCTCATGAACAAAGCACTCTTCACAGCACATGTCGTCATCTAAAAATGCTCCGCATTTCATCATGATGAGTTCTTCTAAATCTTTCATAATTTCCACCTTTATCTATCTTTAATCTGTATCAGCAGCTCTTGCCAGATACATTCACCAGATAAAACATATCATTATTTACTTATATGTTACTCCACGACCGATGACTCTGTCAACAAGGACATATAAATTTCCACTGATATGTTTCTTTGATATGATGCAACCTTTCAGAGCAATAAAAAAGCGGGACCCTGCGGGTCCCGCCTAAATTACTATTTTTAAATTTTACTCAGTGCATCTTTTACCTGATGCTCACTTAAAAATCAAGCACTGGTCTTGCATCAAGATCAATATCATCAACATAACCGTCTTTGTAACGGAAATATGCTGCGCATGAAATCATAGCTGCATTGTCTGTGCAGAGCACTGGAGCAGGTCTGTAGAACTCGATACCTTCTTTTTTGCAGGCATCTTCCATCATAGTTCTAAGTAAGCTGTTTGCTGCTACACCGCCTGCAAGAGCAAGCTTGTCTCTGCCGAACTGCTTTGCTGCATCGATGGCCTTCATAACGATAACTTCCATTACAGCCAGCTGGAAACTTGCTGCAATATCTGCCTTGTTAATCTCTTCGCCTCTCTGCTTCATGGCATGTACGTGGTTGATAACACCAGTCTTAAGTCCGCTGAAGCTGAAGTCGTAGCTGCCCTTTTCAAGGAGAACTCTCTTAAACTCTACAGCGTGTGGATTGCCCTGCTTTGCAAGAGCATCGATCTTTGGACCGCCAGGATAACCCAGGTCAAGAACACGGGCAACCTTGTCCATTGCTTCGCCGGCAGCATCGTCTCTTGTGATGCCTAAAAGCTCAAGATCGTTGTAATCCTTTACGTCGATAATGTCTGTGTTGCCCCCTGATACTACAACTGCAGTAAAAGGTGGTTCAAGTTCAGGTGCTGCTATGTAATTTGCAGAAATGTGACCATGGAGATGATGAACACCTACAATCGGAATGTCCTTTGCAAATGACAGCGCCTTTGCAGCTGCAACACCGATAAGGAGTGCGCCGATAAGGCCAGGGCCATGAGTAACCCCGATAAGGTCGATTTCATCAATAGTCACCCCTGCTTCTGCAAGAGCCTGATCGATTACTGTATTAATATTGTCCAGATGGTGTC
>JAFYUX010000117.1 GCA_017549385.1 Bacillota bacterium | reverse complement strand
CCTGGAATACAACGGCATGTGGGATATCCAGATGGTTTATCAGAACCTGCCTCCAGGCTGGGATCTCTATCAGACAGTGACTACCATCAACGCAGAGACTTACGAACTCTACCTGAAAAACTTCGGTTCAAAAGTCATACAGCAGGTGGGAATTTCCGAGCTTGTTATCTTTAACAGATGCACACCAACTCTTAAAGAATATATCCGTTCCACAAATGTTGTGGCTATGAATCCAAGAGCTATTATATTTCTGGAAGACCACGACGGAGATTCCGAAAATTACACAGAAAACCTGACACTTCCTTACGACATAACATCCGACACAATCCAGCTGGAAGATCATGATTTCGGAACGTTTTACGTAGACATCACCCAGGATCCATCAAGATACCATGGTAAAACTGTAAAGACTAAAGCTCTGGTTCATAAACTTACAAACCAGGATTCCGCTTATCATGATTCAAACCGGTTTTCTGCAGGACGATTTGCAATGGTATGTTGCGCAGATGATATCACATACATCTCAGTTTTCTGCGACATGCCTCAGGCAGATAAAATAGTTCAGGAAAGATCTTGGGCAGACATCACAGCATATATCGACCTTGAGTTTAACGAACAGCTCCAGGAAGAAATGGCAGTTCTCAAAATTACCGCATACGCGCCGGCGGAGCCGCCGAAGGACGACCTGATTTACTTCAGGTAAAAGTTCAGGACAGCTGCCGCTGACACGATACAAAAAATAGTAAAGGCTTTTGCACCACTGGTGCAAAAGCCTTGTTTTTTACTTACTTTCGATTAGATGAGCTTTGCGCAGCAAGCCTTGAACTTTTTGCCGCTACCGCATGGGCAAGCATCGTTTCTGCCGATCTTCTTTGACTTTCTTGGGTCAACATTTGATGGAAGCTTGAAGCTTCTGTTAACCATTCTTTCTACTCTGAGTTCTGCTGGCTTGTGACCCTTGCATGCCCAGATTCTTAATGTGTATAACCATTCTGTGTAAAGGCTAACGAATTTGTTGAATTCTTCTAAGTCAACAAATGTGATGTTCTGCTTTTCCATGAATGCAACAACTTCGTTTGGACCTGCATCACGAGCGCATAATAAGAAGAGCTTCTTCATGAGTTCTGTAGCTGCTTCTTCGTTTTCTGTCTTGCGACCAAGGAAGCTTCTGAGGTAGAAGTACTCAGGAGCAGCATCCATAACAGGACCGTTTTCATATAAGTTAATATCGTCTTCTGTTGCGTAGAAGAAGATGTCAGTGCTTTCGTGCTTGTCTAAAACAGCAAAATATTCGTCTACAGTTGGAAGAAGGTTGCTTACGATGTTGCCGCTGCCAACATAGAAACCGTCAGTTGTGCCAGCCTTGCTGATTGCCTTGATAACGTCGTTTGGTGCGATACCACGTCTGTGGTTGTAGTCCCAAACTTCCTTTAACTGCTTTGCAGGGTAAACGCCGTATATATTTGCAAGAGCCTTTGCATATCTGAGGAGTTCAGCTTCTTCTTCTGTTCTGTTCATGTCTGCTTCTACTACTGGCGCCTCAGCATCTACTGATGGAGCTGGAATAGAAGACTTAGTTTCAAAACCTGCATCGAGGATGAACTTAACGTTTTCTGGAACGAAAACTTCAGCTGCATCGCCTTCTGCTACAACAAAAGCAAAACCTCTGTCGTATAAGTTCTGAACTGGTGCAAACGCCTCAGCAGAATCGATAGTGAGACCATTATTGCAAAGATCTGTCATTGTAGTCAGTTCGTCAACACCTTCGCCTTCGAAGTATGTGATAACATTTGCCTTGATAACTTCTTCAGCCTTTTCTGCCATTTCCTGCTTTTTAGCTGATGCTGGCATCTTTTCTCCAAAAATATCGAGAATAGCCTTGAGTCTTGGCTTTGTGTACTTTACGAGGCAAGCGTCGAGGTTTGAACCTTTTTCAACCTTAATGCATAAATCCTTTAACTGCTGATCCATAAATTATAAATCCTCCTGATTGTTTAACTTTCAACTTTAATATTATACAAGAAAAACTCTGAATTTCAACGTTTGTTTTACTTTTTTGTATATAGAATCATACAAACCCGGCAACAATACGATGAAAAGGAGGATATTTCATGTATAAAACACCAGATAATATTCATATTTCGCGATATATTAACGGAATTTCTGTCTCACAGAGCCAGCTCACCACAGAACATAAAATAACAGAAGGCGGTGCAATGTCTGCCATAACAGCAGCACTCAAGCGAGCATCTTATCTTCAGGACGGCTCCGCCGACACAAACACAAAACACATGAGTTAAAAGCAAACTGGTATATAAATATGAAAAAAGCGAAAACACAAAATAATGAAAATAAAATAATAGCGTTGTATATCAGAGTTTCTACTGAGGCTCAGGCAGAAGAAGGTTACAGTATCGAGGCTCAGGAGAAAATCCTGCGGGCCGAGTGTACAGCTAAAGAATACGACGAGGCCCGCGTCAGGGCCTATGTGGATGCAGGGGCCAGTGGCAGTAATATCGAAAGGCCTGCCCTGAAACAGCTCATCGCCGACTGCGGCAACGGACTCATCGGAACCGTCATAGTCTACAAACTGGACAGACTCAGCCGCAGTCAGAAAGACACGCTGTTTCTCATAGAAGATGTTTTCATCCCCGCCGGTATCGACTTTGTTTCGGTAAACGAACGCCTCGATACCGGCAGCCCATACGGCAAGGCCATGATCGGCATACTGTCGGCCTTTGCCCAACTGGAGCGGGAAAACATCTTTATGCGCACCCGCATGGGGATGAAGGAGCGGGTGCGGGCAGGCCTCTGGCCAGGCGGCGGCAAGATACCTTACGGGTACGATTACGATGCCGCCGCAGGTATCCTTGTCCCCAACGGGGACGCAGATACAGTACGGAAACTTTATGAACTGTATCTTTCCGGGTATTCGCTGGCCCGTATCGCAAGGATCCTGGGATTAAAATATGAAGCTCATGCCAGACAGATTCTTCTCCGCAAGTCAAACACCGGCATCATTCAGTACGACGGAGAAGAATACCAGGGACTACATGAGCCTATTATCGATTTAGAAACATATGATAAAGCCATGGCAGAATTTGAACGCAGATCTAAAACTCCTTATCGCGGAACCCCTGGGCACCTACTTACAGGACTTGTAACCTGCGGTTACTGCGGAGCAAAGATGAGATATCAGAAATGGACAAAAGATGGTCAATATAAACTCAACTGCTATTCTCACGACAGTTCCAAACCACATCTTGTGAAAGATCCACTCTGTCCTTCTACAGCAGTTTGGGCAGAAGAAGTAGAGAATGCCGTACTTAAAGATCTCTGGAGTATCCCTTATCAGGTTCCAGAAGAAACCGCCGAAGATATAAGTTCAATACTTATGACAAATCTAAAGGACACAGAAAGCCGACTATCTAAAAAACTCAAGCGGCTGTATGAACTCTATTCTGTTTTTGAAGCTGACGATGACGGAGAGGATCTGGTGTTACTTGAATCCATATCAGAAACAAGAGCTGCCATTGAAAAAATCCGGACAGAAATATCTGCAGAAGAAAAAAACGGCCAGCTTACAGCTCGCCGCAAAATCATAGACAGTCATATTACAGAAACAGAACAGCTGTGGGATTTCATGACCTTTGATGAAAAACGATTATTTATCAAAAGCATCATCAACAGCATAACTATTACCGACAATCAGATAAACATCGATTACGACATCTAATATTACCCGCACTAAATATCTCCATATATTTAAAGTTCTGCTCCAGCAAAAAACTGCTGTGTTTTTACACAGCAGTTTTTATATGTTTCTACATCATACATTCATAGGCACGGCATAAGTCGAAAAACGCACGCCGTGTTTAGTGTCAAAATTATCTAAGGCCTTGATTAAACCTATACAACCGACTTGAAATATGTCATCCATATTTTCTCCACGATTCTGAAATTTTTGGATCACACTGAGGACAAGTCTCAGATTGCCGGTTATAAACTGCTGGCGCAGCTCATCATCTCCCGCTTTGATACTTGAGATGAGTTCTTCCATCTCCATATCTTTCATTACCGGCAGTTCTGCAGTGTTTACACCGCAGATTTCAACTTTATTTACATACATAGATTTCTACCTGCTTCCCCTCCAGAACCGGAGGATTTATTTTTCATATTTTCTGCTTTAGCATCAGTTATATGTAAGGAAGTATGTATTTATTTTTTCTTCATAAGAGCTCCTCTAACAAGAGCATTCTGTCCAAATTTCTTTCGGATTGTATCTACCGCTTCGTCAACTGCACGGTTTTCTTCTATCGGGGCGTTGTCCTCAAAGAAACTCATATTGTACTGACAGTCTTCGTAAAACTCGGTTACAGATACCCCTAGCAAACGGAGAGGTTCTCCTCGCCAGCACTCGTCAAAGAGGCGAGTCACGTGATCGAAGATCTCGGAAGTGCTGTCAGTGGCACGGCTCAGTTTAGACTGATGACCGTATTTTCTGAATTCTTTGTTTGTAAGATTTATAGCTATAACCGCAGCAAATTTTTCGCGTCGGCGAAGCCTTGAGGCTACCTTGTCTGTCATGGCAAGAAGCACTTTGAGGGCGTCTTCGCGAGTCTTTATATATCTGCTGACAGTCACGCTGTTGCCTATACCCTTTTGCGGAGTATATTCGTTAGGCACTACAGGAGAGCTGTCGATGCCGTTGGCATAATCCCATACTGTTGCACCGTGGCTCTTGAGAATAGTCTTTATGAGATTTCTGTCTGTCTGAGCCAGATCACCTATAGTGTTTATATTTATCTTTCTAAGTTTTTTTGCAGTAGCCCGGCCTACCATATAAAGTTCTTCTATAGGCAACGGCCAAAGTTTTTCCGGCACCTCTTCAGGAAAGAGAGTGTGCACTCTGTCTGGTTTTTTAAGCTCTGAGCCCATCTTTGCCAGAAGCTTGTTTGTGGATACGCCGATATTAACTGTAAATCCAAGCTCGCGTTTGATACGATCTTTTATCTCATATGCGCATTTTACAGGATCACCGAAAACCTTTTCGCAGCCCGTATAGTCAAGATAACACTCATCTACACTTGCTCTCTGTATCACAGGAGAATACTGATAAAGGATTTCAAACATGGCATCACTGTATCTTGCATAGAGATCATGATCAGGTGGAAAAAGCTGCAGGTCAGGACATTTGCGTTTTGCTTCAAATATACTTTCACCTGTCACTACTCCAGCCCTTTTGGCAGAAACTGATTTAGCAAGAATAATCCCGTGTCTGCTTTCAGGATCACCTCCGATAGCTGACGCTATCTCGCGAATATCTGTAGTTTCTCCATTTTTCAGCATATTTACTGCCGTCCAGCTGAGATAAGCTGAATTTGCGTCTATGTGCATCACTATCACAGTTTCCACCTCCTTCTTCAGACATTCTAACATATCAGAGAAGTCTTAGGTGCTAAATCATAACAGCATCAAACCATAGGAACTTTATCCCAGCTTGCTTATCTCCCGTCTAAGCCTGCCTATAATCTTTTTCTCAAGACGAGATATGTACGATTGAGAAATCCCAAGATAATCAGCCACATCCTTCTGAGTCATTTCTTCTCCTGTGTGGAGACCAAACCTCATTTCTATTATCTGCTTTTCTCTAGAGGTAAGTTTATCCATAGCCTGATATAACAGTCGCTTGTTCACCTCATCTTCTAGGTGATCAAAGATCTCGTCCTCTTCAGTTCCCAGGATATCTGAAAGAAGCAGTTCATTACCATCCCAGTCTACGTTTAAAGGTTCATCAAAAGATATCTCGGATTTATTTTTACCGGTACGTCTCAGGTACATCAGTATTTCATTTTCGATACATCGCGAAGCATATGTAGCCAACTTTATATTTTTGTCGTGGTTAAATGTATTAACCGCTTTTATAAGTCCGATGGTTCCGATAGAAACCAGATCTTCCAGGCTCACCCCTGCGTTTTCAAAACGCCTTGCTATATATACCACAAGTCTGAGATTGTGTTCGATGAGAGTGCTTCGGGCCTCTCTGTCATCCTGAATAAGTCTGGAGGTAAGCTCCCGCTCTTCTTCTGTAGTAAGAGGTGGAGGAAGGACATCTGTGCCACCCACATAAAATATGGTTTCTGGCCTGGGAATTTCTTTCTTTTCTCCATCGGTTTCCGAGTTGTGAAACTTTCCTATGTCCTGAAATTTCTTTCTGGCTTTTCTCTTTATCTCGTAGATCCACTTGTGGATCGTAATCATAAGATCTCCTCTTTTCATAATTCATGTCCTCCATTCACTACATCCGGCTGAAGCAGAATATCATATCGTTCTCCATCTCTGCAGTTAAAGGATCCGTCATAAAGACCTAGATAAACATCTTTCATCTGTATCTTCTGACTGCCGAAAAGATCACCTTTATGTATAGTCAGACTGTCACATCTGATAGCCGTAAGCATCCCGCTGCTACACCCCACACTTTTGAATGGTATAAGGCGCAATCTGCTCTTAAGCTCATCTCTGAAATGATTGTCAGAATACTCATAGAGTTCGTCACTGAAATCAAATCCCGGTTTTGTATTGATATCATCTTTAAAATTTTCGTTCATCTTCAGATTAAATATCAGGTCTCCCCATTTAGATTCTGCCAGTTCTCTTCGAATCAGCGATACCGGTTTGCCTGAAACAGGATCTTTTAAGCTATTCCCCGTATCGAGCTTTCCTGTACACCTGATTGGAACACCCATAATTTCAACAGTAACTTTCATATATTCATCCCCCTTTGGAGCTCTTTTACGTATGTAATCAATCACCAGCTTCATCAGTATTATGCCGATAGCACCTCCTGTAAAAACAAGAAGATAACCGTGATTTCCTATGTATAGAATTCCGTTGCTTACAATTCCTCTGACTCCAGTCCAATATATAAAAGCCACAGCGGCTCCGCCGATAATAAAACTTACGGCAAAAAACACTGCAGCAAGCCTGGCGACAGCTGCTCCTCCACATGGCCCAAACACCAGCATCATAAGAACCACCGCAAACAAAACCTCAATTCCCAGTGCTACAACCCTGGACAGATTCAGCAATAACACAAAAGCAAAAATCCCGCACAGGAGAGCACCAGACACCAGCCTTGCCCTGCCGGGCCTCCGGCCACATAGCAGTGCTGTCAGCCTTATTATTCCGTACCCTGCCACAAAATTTTCAAGAAACAGATATTCCCCATAAACAGTCACAGCGTCCCCTCCCTTAATAAAACGATTATATGGAACACCTCCCCTAAAATTTTGTCGTAAAAAGTCGCTTGAAAACAAAAACAGCAAAAGCGGGGGCAGAGTCTTCGACCCTGCCCCCGCAGTTTTACATTACATATTTTCTTTTTTCGACTGGGCGTAGCCCTGCAGAAATTTAGAACCCTGTGCCGGCCTTTGCTTCCGGATTAAATATCGATGCCGCCTGTTCATCTGTAAGATGTACTCCAAAGACTTCGCTATAGTAATCCTTTGTCTCCTGAATGATATCGATATCTTCGAAGAGCTCAGGATATGTAGTCTTTGCAAACCATAAAAGTGTTACAGGTGTATCTACCCCAGGTGTGTAGCTACGATACATGCCAAGAGGCATTTTGCGAACCTGCCGGTTCTTTACTGCATCGATAGCGCTCCAGTCATAGCTGCCTATTGTGTTGTTATAAATATCCTCAGGCTGTGCTGTAGTAAAGTTTGAGATAAAGATTATAGATGGATTCCATGCATAGATCTGTTCCATGTTTGCAGAAACCTGATTGTCAGCAGTAATCTCTTCAGCAACATTGATAGCACCTACAGCTTCTGCCCAGTACTGGCCAAAGAAGCTTGAACCCGAAGTTTCGAGGCTGGTATCTGTATACTTAAAAAGGAAGAAAACTCTTTCTCTCTCAGCATCAGGGATATCCGCAACGCGTTCCTGAATCATCTGATATATCTCATCTGAGTACTGCTCAACCACTTCAGTCTTGTCGTTTTCAGGGAAGAGTTCACTGAAAAGTTTGATCCATTGATTTAATGTTTCTACTGCATCATAACCCCACTTGCTAGGTGAAACTGCGATAGCTGCAAAGCCTGCGTTTCTAAGCTGCTCGCCCTGTTCCGGCTGAGCCGCACTGTAGATAACGATGTCCGGTTCCAGTTTCATGAGTTCTTCCAGATTTACATCAACGCCGTTCATGTAACCTGTTTCTGCCTGGAGAATCTCAGGATAAAGTTCTCCTAAAAGGCTGTTTTCTGCAGCATTCATGCTGTTTGGTGACATGCCTACGATCTTTTCTGCAGAATCAAAAAACACTGCAAGAAAACTCGGGATAGGCAGAATGTTTGCCACAGCAATTCTGTTGATTTCATATGGAACTTCCACCGCGTAGTCCAGATGGTCAACCACCACATGAGTACCTTCTTTCTGCCCGCTGCTACTCTGGCTGCCACCGCAACCTGCTGCCGCAAAGAGCATAACCACCACCAGAATCAGGGCGATGACTCTTTTTGTTTTGTTCATTTCGATTCTCCTTTTCTTGTGATCAGAGGGACATATCTTAAGATGTGTCCAGCTTCTCCTTTAGAAATAGTTTCTGAAATATTCCTCAAATCCGTATACCAGATCTGGTATTTCCTTTCTGAAAATTCTTCCTGAAAAGCTTTCCGCAGGAAGAGGTATAAACTGAGCACCCTCAGGACATACAGGTTTGTACAACGGATCTGCGATTACAAACTTTACACCTTCTAAAGTCGCTATTATGTCTTCTTCGTATGGTGCCATACAGTCCTGTTCTCTCAGGTATTTTTTATCAAACTCTGTTGTGCAGAGCACTTTAGTAACTTTGCTGAAATGACGTTCAACAGCCTGAGCAAGGCTGAGAGATAAAACTCCTTCTCCAATAATTGCAACTTCAGCTTCGGAGAAAAGTATATCCATGCAAGTCTCATCTTCATAGACAGCATCTCCCATACAAAACATGTAGTCGCAAAGTTCGATTTCTTCATCCTGGATAGCACCTCTAAACTCCACATGAGCTATAGCGCTACAGGCATCTCGAAGCTGCTGGATTATAGCCTCCTGCATTACACTACCAAATGGTGCACCTATTACATAAGGCGTTCCAAACATTTCATTGAAAGCTTTTGCAACTGCAAGACCTGTAGAAGAAACCACCAGGTTTACTCTTGCTCTGCCGGCTTCTGCCAGTTGTTCCAAAGTAGAACCCATAGCCCACTTTGAGATAACTTCAAAGCCAGCTTCCTCAAGACACTTTACAAAAGACTTGTCAGCACCGCTGAGTGAAAAGTCAAGAGGCGTCAGACCAAGTATATTAACCGAAAGATTATCTGTCTTTTCCACATCCCTCTTTACAAGGCGTCTTGCTATGCCTTCCAGGGCCATAGAAGCACCATTGACATAAGTATTCATGCCAGTGGTTGCAAAACCAAAAGACGAGATGCCTGTGCGCTCCTCGATAAGCTCTGCAACAGCCACATAATCAAAACCTGTCATGGCAGGAATAGGTGTACCTGCAAGGGCTATAAATCTAGGCTGGAGTTCCTCTGCAGCTTCCACAATATCATCTATAAGTTTGCCGTCATCTCCCATGATGGCTTCCATCTCTGTGAGACCGGAAATATACACCATGCTGTCCATATCGTACCAGCGAGGTTCATCATGAGTTGTGTAAGTAGAGTTACAGCCTGAAGCATCGTGCATGATTACCATACCGCCCAGTTCAAAGAGAGCAGAACATACGCCAAATGGATCAGCAGAGTATGTAGAAATTATTCTTGATGTCTGTTTCATAATTTACAACCTCACTTAACTGCTGCATCCACAGCTACCACCACAACCGCAGATTTCTTCACTTCCCATACCCTTGATCTGTATGAGAGTTCTCATATCTTTTTCTTCCAGATATGCCTCTTTTATAAGCTCCATGGTATGTTTTACTGTATCATAGCCAAACATTCCACCACCTTCAACGACGTTCACAAAGTGATCGGTATTTTCAAAGTATGCAGCCTTCTGGCCGATGGCTAGTACATTTGACTTTTCTTTATTTGCCATAAAACGCATTCCTGCATGGACTGTAGGATAAATTATCAGATCAGGATAATTTTCCTTGAGGTACATAAAGTCACCTCTGTCATCGCCAGTGATAGCGTCTATGTAGATTTTGCCCACGTTAAATCCTCTGTCCAGAAGCAATCTTGCAAGGCTCATAACTCTTGTGCTGAAGCTGTAATCAATACTGATAGGCGTATCTCCTACAACTTCCAGAACATCCTTTATCACCGCTTCGCAGGAGGCGCGTCTGTCAGAATAATCCGGCATCGGGATGCCCAGGGCATCGCAGATTTTTGACATTCCTGCATCTATTTCATCGTAATCATAGCTCACAGGCACATAGATGTGCTTGCCGCCCAGACGTTCTTCCATCATCTCGCCACCTGCTACTGCCGCCGGATTGTACGAGATGTAGAGATTTGCTTCAGCCATTTCCTGATACTCGCCGTATGTTTTACAGGAAGTGATTTCGTGAATCTTGAGATTGTTATCTCTCAGAAGCTCCATGAGTTCGCTTTCCTGACGTGTAGGCAGGTCGTTACCGATGATAGCTACTGCATCACTTCTCTTTTCGCGCTCATGAAGGAGCATGTAAAGTCTGCTGCGCATTATCTGATCAGGAGTCAGACCGCTTTTTCTCATGATAGGATTCATGTAGCAGTCTGTAATATCTATGTCAGTGAACCTGTCGTTAAGCTCAGCGTAAATCATATCTATGTCGCAACCTGCAAAATGATGTACACAGCTTGTATATACTAAAACAGCAGGCGGTCTCTTTGGCAGCTTCTCTATAATACTGCTTACACCTTCTATTAAAAGGTCTTCTAGATCACCTTCAAATATGTTATTTTCTTTTATTTCAACTGTGGAAAATCTACCTTCTGCGTGCATTTCGGCTGCTGTAAGGACTACCCCTCTGAGACAGCCAGCTGCGCAGACAAAGATTTCGTGAGCTTCCGGAATCAGCATTCCTGTGTGAACGATATTCCATGTACCTCTTGGAGGAGTTGCATACTCAAGTCCTGATTTAAAAGGCGACGGAAAATTTGCATCAGCAATGCGGATACCTTCCATTTTTCTTTCTTTTGGAACAGTTACTCTTTTAAGCATCAGTTCACCTCTCTTTTATATCCCAATTGTGCAGATTACTGCTCTACACCGCAGACTTTTAAAACTTCTCTCGCAAGAACTCTGTACTCTTCTGCCATTTCACTTTCAGGGAATGCTTCGATAACTGTTTTGCCCAGTTCTTCTGCATCAAGTACAGTCTCGCTTCTATTGAGAGTTCCTACGATTTTTGTCTTTACATCTTCAGCAAGCTCTGCAACTTTTCTTTCTTCATCACGAACATTTCTGCGATTGAGAATAAGACCGCCAAGTTCAGCGTAGCCTCGCCCCTTAAAACCATCGATAGCCATAGCTATATTTGCAGCCGCATAGATGGACATGTTTTCACCAGATGTCACTATAAAAACCTTGTCAGCATAACCTCCACGCATCGGCATGGAAAAACCGCCGCAGACAACATCTCCTAAAACATCATATATTACAACATCAGGCTTGTAGACTTCGTAGGCGCCCTTTTCCGCCAGCTTTTCAAGAGCAGCAATAATACCTCTACCAGCACAACCCATACCAGGGGTAGGACCACCTGCCTCAACGCAGATAACGCCACCGTAACCTTCGGTTACCATATCCTCAAGCTTAAAATCATTTTTCTTTGCGCGAACCAGATCTAAAACTGTCTCTACTTTCTTTTTGCCGTGAAGGCTTACTGTAGAATCCCCCTTTGGATCGCATCCAATCTGCATAACCTTGTAGCCCATATCGCTTAAGGCCGCAGAAAT
>JAFYUX010000116.1 GCA_017549385.1 Bacillota bacterium | reverse complement strand
ACTGCTGCCAGATCCTTTACCAGTTCTCTGAAGTCTACTCTGCCGTCAGCAGTGAAGTAGAAAATAATCTTTGTGTTATCGAAAGTATACTCAACGTCGATGAGCTTCATCTCAAGACCACGAGCATCAATCTTTTTCTGACAAGTGTCGAGAGCACTCTGTTTTTTGCGCATGTTTTCTGCGTGCTTTTCCTCGTCCTTTTCGTCTGCAATACGAACAACCTTCTTTAAAGGCTGAACAACAGACTTTTCGCTAACCTCACAAGGTTCGGCTGTAATCTCGCCAAACTCCAGGCCGCGGGCAGTCTCTACGATTACGTGAGACCCTTCTGAAAGATCAAATCCGGCAGGATCAAAGTAGTATACCTTGCCTGCAGGCTTAAATCTTACGCCTACTACTGTTACCATCTATTTACCTGTTCCTTTCAGGAAACTATCTTGCAAGTTTCTCCTGTATATCAAATATCATATATTTTACAGCGTGACCTGCGCTGACATTGCGAGCCAGATCAGCAGCTGCTGTTTCCGAACTTTCTATAGCTCCCGCCAGAATATCCGGTGAAAGCTTTTTGCGGCATCGTTCTATAACGTCGATGCTGTCTCTGTTAATGATGAGTCGTCCATCTCTGTCGTATGCAGAAATGAGAACGTCTCTGTAAAACGTCTCGGCAATGCCGATAAACGCCTGTGCCGACGGCTTCGCCGACACGAAAAACTCGATGTCTTTCCAGATGGAAAATACCGGTTTTCCCTCGATGACTGCGGCAGCAGTCGCAATTGCTCTTTTGCGAAACTCTTCATCAGACTCAGGCTTTTCTACACCGTCGCTGTAGAGCTTGATAAGCTGAGCTCTTGAGCGGATAGTCTGGAGAAGATTTTCTGCATTTTCTGTAATCATGATGATAGTCACGCCGGTAGGTGGCTCTTCCAGAGTCTTGAGGAGACGGTTCTGGGCACGAGCTGTCATCTGGTCAGCATTTCTTATGATCATAAATACACGGTTGCCCGTATATGATTTTTTTAATGTACGGGATATGAGAGCTTGGACTTCTTTGTCCTTGATGCTGCCCTCAACACCATAAGTGATAATATCCTCAGAATTTCCGGCATCAACCTTTCTGCAGGAAACACAACTGTCGCATGAATCACCGCTCTGACTCTCGCAAAGTGCAGCCTTTACAAACTGATCTGCAAGAGCGTCGGCATCGGCAGCAGGACCCTCAAATATATATCCGTGGAAAATCCTTTTACCTGTGATTATCTGACCCAGTCTTTCTTTTAATTTTTCGTTTCCTGTGATTTCAGAAAATGACATTGTTTATCCTCTGTTTCTGAGAAATTCTGCTGTAATAGCTGCGATCTCCTCTGCGATGACATCTATGTCTCTTTCGCCGTCGATCACTTTTACTCTTTCTGGTTCTTCCTCAGCTATAGCGAGATAGCCTGCAAGAACCTTCTGATGAAACTCGATCTTCTGGGCATCCATACGATCCTCCTCTGCAGCACTGCGTCTGCTGCGCATGTTTGCAGGATCAGTCTTGAGCAGGAATGTGATATCCGGCTGAATACCATATACCGCAGGTGAGTTCATCTCTTTTATCATACCGCCCATCTCACGGCCATAGCCCTGATAAGCGATACTTGAATCGAGAAATCTGTCGCTAATGACGATGCGTCCCGCATCAAGAGCTGGAATAATAACCTCTCCCACATGCTGGGCACGAGAAGCCGCGTAAAGCAGGGCCTCTGTCACAGGAAGCATTTCTGCGTTTTCTTTATCTAAAATAATATTTCTGATCTTTTCGCTGATAGGTGTACCACCAGGTTCTCTCGTCATGAGAGGCTCAATGCCCTGCTCCTGGAGAAAACTCTTGAGTCTGTTTATCTGCGTAGTCTTTCCGGATGCATCCGGACCTTCGAATGTTATAAAAAGACCTTTCATAAACTTTAACCCTTTTTATTGTTAAGGACCTGATCAAGGAGATCTTCTACAAGTTTAAGACCAACAAGACCCAGCGGTATAAGCAGAACTGCGATCAGTAATAACTTGAAAATTATCATCTGTTAAACCTTTCAGAATCCACATTTTTAGACATAAACTACCACTCTTTAATATAGCATATTGTCATTGATTTTTCAATTAACGGGAGCAATCTGCAAGTATTTTCTTAAACCTCAAAACAAACACTGAAGTGGTTACTGCAGCTGCAATAATATCACTCACCGGCTCTGCTAAAAATACTGCGAAAACCTTGTTTTCCATAAAGCGCGGAAGTATAAAAATCAGCGGTATAAGCAGGATGAGTTTTCTGAGACATGCCATCAGCAGGCTGACTTTTGCCTGACTGAGAGCCATAAAACTCTGCTGACATGCGATCTGTAAACCCATGGCAAATATGCCCGCCATATAGATGCGCAACGTCCATGCTGTGTACTCTGTAAGAGTTGCATTGTCTGAAAATATCTTTGTAAATAATCCCGGTGCTATCATAACAACAGCCCAGAAGGATACTGGGTATATAACGCATACTGCCAGCTGTGTGTAGAATGCTTTTTTTACTCTATCAGGTTTGCCTGCACCGTAGTTGTAGCTGATGATAGGCTGACCGCCCTGGCAAATCCCCTGAAGAGGTAAAACAACAAGCTGCATAACGCTGTTGATGATAGTCATGGCACCTACAGCAAGATCCCCGCCGTATACGGAAAGATTTGCCGTAAAGCTCATAGAGAGCAAACTCTCTGTAGACATCATTACAAAAGTGGAAATACCCAACGCCAGACAAGGTCCAAAAATCTTTGGATCAAGTCTCATATTTGAAAGCTTGAGTTTCAGCACAGTTTTCTTTCCTGTAAGGAATCTCAGTATCCACAGCGCTCCCACCATCTGGCTCAGTACTGTGGCTATAGCCGCACCCTTTACTCCCATACCAAATCCAAAGATAAAAATCGGATCAAGGATGATATTTAATACTGCTCCGATGACGGTAGTCATCATGCTTATCTTTGAAAATCCCTGTGTTGTGATGAAAGGATTCATGCCAAGGACCAGAAGAACTGATACGCTGCCAAGTATGTAAATCCTTGCGTACTCAACTGCATAAGGTAAAGTCACGTCGCTGGCACCAAAGAGTGTCAGAAGCTGTGGCGCAAAAGCGTAAAATCCTGCAGTCAGCACCACCGCAAATATCAGCAGCAGCGAAAAACAGTTTGCCACTATCTTTTCTGCTGTTTCGTTATCTCTACGACCCATGGCGATAGCTGCTCTCGGCGCACCACCTGCCCCCGCAAGAAGTGCAAATGCATTGATCAGCATCAGCATCGGCATAAAAAGACCCACACCGGTCAGAGCCGAAGCACCCACATCTTGTATATGTCCGATGTATATTCTGTCCACCACGTTGTACAACAGGTTTATAACCTGAGCCACCACCGCCGGTATTGCCAGCTTTGCCAGCAGCGAAGGTATGCTGCCGTTGCCCAGGTCAGGGCCCATTGCGGCCTTTTTCTCTTTAATCTCTGTCATCTATGTTCCCTTTTGAATCATGTCGGCGGAGCCGTCGGAACTCTGCCGGTTGTTTTATATTACATTGCTCTCAGCTTTTCGATAAGAGCCTTAATATCTTCTGGCAGCCCTGCCTTTACTTCCTTTTCCTCTTCAGTTACAGGATGTCTGAACTTGAGGTAATAAGAATGGAGCGCCTGTCTCTCGATAAGTTCCGGTTCTTCCTGACCGTAAAGTGAATCCCCTACCAGCGGATGTCCCATGTGTGACATATGTACTCTGATCTGGTGCGTACGACCTGTCTCAAGTCTCAGCTCAACCATAGTAAATCCTGCATCAAATCTCTCAACTACATTGAAATGCGTAATTGAAGGATAGCCTGTCTCAATAACACATCTGCGAATATCATCTGGATGTGCTCTGTCGATAGGAAGATTTATAGTACCGCTGTCCTCTGCGATCACTCCGTGAACCACAGCGTAGTAACGCTTTTCAACATCGTCGCTCTTCATGTGCTTTGACAGAGTGTCCTGGCAATGAGAATTTTTTGCAACGATGAGAAGACCGCTTGTATCTCTGTCGAGACGGTTTACAAAACGCACCTTGAAATGACGACCCATATCGTCCATACGCTTCATAAGACCGTTTGTAATAGTGCCTGTAGGATGGCCCATTGTAGGATGTACAACCACCCATGGCTGTTTATTGATAATGAGCATATCGTCGTCTTCGTAGACAGCTTCGATAGGAATGTCCTCTGGAATGAAGTTGCTGCGTTCTTCTGGCAGAACTGCTTCGATAAGGTCTCCTGCTAAAACATCTGCAAAGAGTCTAACTTCAACACCGTTACGAGTAACGATGCCGCCTCTCTTCATGTTTGTAAGAAGTCTGCTGGAAAATCCCATTCTCTTTTTGAGAATCCATTTCACAGTCATGTCTACATCTTCTTCTGTAACCACATAAGAAAAACGACTGCCGTTTGCGGCAGCAGTCGCTTCTTTCTCAGTTACGACGCGAATGCTTTCAGTAAGTGTTCTTTCTAAAGTCTTGTCCTGTGTCATTCGTGTTTCCTTCTTTAAATTTAGCCGATGATCTTGTCCTTTACTTTGCCCCAGAAACTGTAGTCTCTGAAACGGACAATACGAGCCTTTTTATCAGCCACATGAATAACGATGCGCTTGATGTCGCCGTCTGCAACAATAGCACCGTCCTCAATGACTGCAATCTTTTTGCCTTCGTTGTTTACAGGTACCAGTTCGATAGAAGTCTGTGTCGGAACGATGATACCTGATGTGATTGATCTGTAGGCAATATTGTTTACCGGTGCAATCGGTGTAATCTGGAGCATGTCTACATTAGGGTCTACAATAACGCCACCCAGTGAGTAGTTGTAGGCTGTGCTACCAGCTGGTGTGCATACCAGTACGCCGTCACCGCTGTATCTTGCAATATTTTTGTCACCAATCTTGATATCAAGATGAATGAGTCTTTCGCCTTCGCCACGTACAACGATTTCGTTGATAGCAACATAGCTCTTTACTTCGTCCTCTGTATGAATCTCTGCGCTGAGACCGATGTATTCCTGGATGTGATAATCACCCTTCTTAAAGAGCTCTATGAACTCATCGATACCATCAACAGATATTTCCTGGAAAAAGCCGAGATGGCCTGTATTTATACCAACGATAGGAGTTTCAGGGAAGCTGTATCTGCGAAGGAGACGGAGAAGTGCACCGTCACCACCGATGCAGAAGATCAGGTCAGCGGAGCTGTCGTCTTCTGTGCGGGACCAGCCGATGGCTTCCATCTTAAATGTTACTTCGTTTGTAATTTTTACTGATACTTCGTCTGGATTTGCGAAGATAAGGAATTTTTTATTCATTGATGAGTTCCTCTAATTCGTCGATGAGACCGGCGAATGTCTTCATTGCGCTTTCGATAACCTCTGGGCTGCTCATATCTACGCCTGCACCCTTGAGAAGTTCGATCGGATAATCGCTGTCACCTGCTGCAAGGAATTCCATGTAGGCGTCTCTTGCAGGAGCACCTTCTTCAATAACTTTCTTTGAGATGGCAACTGCTGCTGAGTAACCTGTAGCGTACTT
>JAFYUX010000012.1 GCA_017549385.1 Bacillota bacterium | reverse complement strand
ATAACCTCCATCCAGAGCTCGTAAAGCTCCTCGGTCGTCTCAAGTACAGAACAAGCTACGGCCAGAACGTGCTTCAGCATTCTGTAGAAGTTGCTCACCTTGCAGGTCTCATGGCATCGGAACTCGGTCTCGATCCAAAGCTTGCAAAGAGAGCTGGTCTCCTTCACGATATCGGTAAGTCAGTTGACCACGAAATCGAAGGTACTCACGTAGACATCGGTATTGATCTCCTCAGAAAGTACAAGGAATCAGAAGCAGTTATCTCTGGTATGGCTGCTCACCACGGTGACTACGAACCAAAGAGCTTAGAAGCAGTTCTCATCGCTGCTGCCGATGCACTCTCAGCTGCTAGACCTGGTGCAAGAAGAGAAACTCTCGAAACTTACATCAACAGACTCCAGAAGTTAGAGGAAATCGCAAACACAACTGCCGGCGTAGAAAAGTCTTTCGCTATCCAGGCAGGTCGTGAAATCAGAATCATCGCTAGACCTGAAGAAAAGTCAGATGACGATATTCCACTTCTCGCAAGAGAAATCAGCAAAAAGATCGAAAGCGAATTACAATACCCTGGCCAGATCAAGGTAAACGTAATCAGAGAAACTCGCGCGATCGACTATGCAAAATAGGTCATAAACAGTTATCAAATCAGGCTGTCTCGTCAGGGACAGCCTGTTTTATCGCTTATTCGACGATCGCGGAGCGATCGGAAAACAGATATAGGAGGCACAGATGCGCGCATATCTGGACAACAGTGCTACAACTGCTCAGAGCAGCGAAGTTACAAAGGCTATGATAGCTGCCATTGAGGATTCATATGGCAACCCTTCTTCTCTTCACAGAATGGGTGTAGCTTCAGAAAAGCTGGTAAAGGCTGCACGTACAAAGGCAGCGACAGCAATTGGCGCACGTGACGAAGAAGTATATTACACTTCTGGCGGCACAGAATCAGACAACACAGCAATTTTTGGCGCGGCAGCATCCCTCAAGCGTCAGGGCAATCACATCATCACAACAAAGATGGAACACCCTGCAGTTTTAGAATGCTACAAGAGACTTGCACAGCAGGGCTTTGATGTGACTTATCTCGATGTTGACAGTCAGGGTTTTGTTGACATGGCACAGCTTGAGTCAGCTATGACAGATGACACTATTCTGGTTTCTGTTATGCATGTAAACAACGAAACAGGTGCTGTACAGCCAATCGCCGAAATCGGCAAGACAGTAAAGAAATCACCTCTGGCACTCTTCCATTGCGATGCAGTGCAGAGTTACGGTAAATTACCGATAAATGTTGCAAATGACTCTATCGACCTTCTTGCGGCCAGTGGTCACAAGATTCACGGTCCAAAGGGTACAGGTATTCTTTATGTGAAAAAGGATCTCCACATTCAGCCTCTTGTTTGCGGTGGCGGTCAGGAAAAAGGCATGCGTGCCGGCACAGAAAACGTACCTGGTATCATAGGTTTTTCAGAAGCAGCTGATATCGCTCACAGAAACAGAACAGAAAACTTTAAAAAGGTGACTGCTATGAGAGATCATCTTTTAGAAGGTATCAGAGCTGAGATTAGCGATATCGTCGTAAACAGCCCGGTAGATCTGGTGTATAAAAACAACAGAGAAAAGGGTTGTCTCCCTCATGTTCTCAGCATCAGCTTCCTGGATACTAGAGGGGAAGTTGTTCTTCATATGTTAGAACAGGCTGGTATCTTTGTATCAACAGGCTCAGCGTGCTCATCAAATAAGAAAGGCCAGAGTCACGTACTTACAGCCATGGGTCGCAGCCACAAAGAAATCGAAGGAACTGTAAGATTCAGTCTTTCACCATATAACACAATGGAAGAAATAGAGTATACTATAGACAAGCTTAAGAAGATCGTAGCAGATCATAGAAAGATGATGGCTATTGCAGCCAGAATGGGAAGGTAGGAAGAGATGGAAATGAATACGTTCATCGTTAGATGCGGCGAAATCGCACTCAAGGGTATGAATAAACCATATTTCGAAAGAATGCTCCTCGAACGCATCAGAAAAAATCTCAAGAAATATAAAGGCATCGAAGCAAAGCGTCAGGAAGGTCTTATCTTTGTAAAGGCTCCTGCAGAATATAACGTTGACGAAGTCATCAACGACATCTCAAGAGTATTCGGTGTTGCTTCTGTAAGCCACGCTTTAGAAGTAGAATCAGAACTGGAAATTATCGGCCAGAAGGCTGCAGAATACATGCTGGATCTCATGCAGCGCAGAAATATCCAAACATTTAAGGTAGAAGCAAAGAGAGCAGACAAGACATTCCCTATGGAATCTCCACGTATCGCAAGAGAAATCGGCGGTTACGTTCTCAAGGCATGCAAGGTTCTCTCTGTAGACGTTCACAATCCACAGTGCGTTCTCTATATCAACGTAAGAAAGGGCCGCACATACATCTTTGCTGACAAGATCAAGGGCATGGGCGGTCTCCCACTTGGCACAAACGGCAAGGGTATGGTACTCCTCTCTGGCGGTATCGACAGCCCTGTTGCAGCATGGATGATGGCAAAGAGAGGTATGGTTGTAGAAGCTGTACACTTCCATTCTTATCCGTACACAAGCGAAAGAGCTCAGGAAAAGGTTTATGACCTTGCTCGTATCATTTCAACATATGTAGGCAGAGTAAAGGTTCACAGTATCAACCTCCTGGAAATCCAGCAGGCTATCGGCATTAACTGCCCAGAAGAACAGATGACAATTCTCTCAAGAAGATTCATGATGAAGCTTGCAGAAAGAGTTGCTCGTCAGGAAAACTGCGATATGCTCATCACAGGTGAAAATATCGGTCAGGTAGCCAGCCAGACAGTTCAGGGTCTCGTAGTTACTGACAACGCAGTAGAAATGCCGGTAATGCGTCCGCTTATCGCATTTGACAAGGTTGATATTATCGAAATGGCACAGAAGATCGGTACATTCGAAACTTCTATCCAGCCATTCGAAGACTGCTGCACGGTATTCCTTCCGAAACATCCTGTTACAAAGCCAAAGCTTGACCGTATCTTAGAATCAGAAGAAAAGCTTGATGTAGAAGCTCTCATCCAGTCAGCTTTAGATACTGTAGAAACAGTTGTTATCGATCCACAGAGATAGTTTAAAAACATCATAATAAATAGCGCAAAACCTGCCTGTAAAAGGGCAGGTTTTTATTTTTTGATGGCGGAGCCATCGGAATGAGCGGATGTGAATGATGTCGGATATTGTCGGAGGCTGCTGGTATTTGGCGCTCATATGGCAATTTGAGTATAACTTGCAGAAGATATAATTTCCTTGTCAGAAGGATAAGGAGGGGATCAATTTGAGAAATATATTTTTTGACATGGCAGGTGATATTCTCATCGCCAGTCTGTCAGGTGAAATCGACCACCATAACGCCGGATCCCTGCGCAGTGAGATCGATTCGGCAATACGGGCTTTTAACTCAAAGCATCTGGTGCTTGATTACTCTGATGTGGATTTTATGGACAGCTCCGGAATAGGACTAGCCATGGGGCGCTACAGAAATATCAGTAAGCGAGATGGCATCATGGTAATCGTACCTGGAAACACTTATGTCACCAGAATCTTTGGCCTGTCAGGAGTCTTTGGGACTATACCAAAGAGCAAAACTCAGGAACTGGCCCTGGAATATATATCAGAAAAAGGAGGAACGCCTGATGACAAATGATAAAGAAATCCGCACTCACAATTTTGAGATAGAGTTCGACAGCTGCTCCAGAAATGAAGCCTTTGCCAGAGGTGTAATAATCGCTTTTCTGTCAGAGCTGGATCCTATCCTGGAAGACCTTATAGAAGTTAAAACGGCAGTTTCAGAAGCCGTATCAAATTGCATAATCCACGCGTACCGCAAATCAGACGGACGAATACATATGTTATGCGACGTCTCCGACGACGGTTATCTGACGATAACTATAAAGGATAATGGTGTGGGCATAGAAAATGTGGAAAAGGCCATGCTGCCGTTGTTTACCACAGGGGGAACTGAACGTTCAGGTATGGGTTTTACCGTTATGGAAACCTTTATGGACAGCGTGACAGTCACATCAAATCCGGGAGAAGGCACAGAAGTGGTTATGACAAAAAAGCTGGATGTGGGTTATGTATGATGCAGAACGGACCTTCAGTCTGATAGAAGCTGCACATAGTGGAGATGAAGTCGCAAAGGAACAGCTGATAGTTGAAAATACCGGACTGGTCAATATGGCTGCCCGGAAGTTTACATCCTCAGGTATAGAATTTGAAGACCTGATGCAGATAGGCTATATTGGGCTTATAAAAGCCATAGACCGCTTTGATCTGAGTTATGGTGTAATGTTTTCAACTTATGCTGTTCCTATGATTATCGGGGAGATAAGGCGGTTTCTCAGAGATGAAGGCAGAGTAAGGATAAGCCGCCAGATAAAACAGAATGTACGTGAATTTAAGGATAAGGAGGAATCTTTTATACAGGCCAGCGGGAGAAGCCCTCGTGTAAGTGAGATTGCGGAGATGATGGGGTGTTCAACAGAAGATGCAGTGAGACTTATAGAGGCAAGAAACGTCATGTCCGGGATTTCCAGCATAGATGATGAAAATTTTTCACCAGGACCAGGTGTCTTTGTGGCTGACGAAAGTGAAGTTAAAAATGTAGAGCTGATGGACCTGAAAGACAGTATCAGTAGCCTTGATGAACAGGAACGGAAAGTAATCGTTTTCAGATATTTTGAGGATAAAACTCAGCAGCAGACAGGGGATTTGCTGGGTATATCCCAGGTGCAGGTGTCACGAATAGAAAAGCGTGTCCTTGCAGCGCTCCGCAGCAGGATGGAAATGTAGACAATTAAACAATTTGAGACGGATTAGTTGTTGAGGTCAAAGGGGTAAAAGTGGTACTATATATAGATGCAAACTGTTGAAAAAACACGCGTCTGAGGACGGGTGTATCGATGGAAAGGTGTCTGTTTTGGCGGAAAAGGATAACAGTCTGCTCTCCAGAGATATCTGGGTGTACGCAGATTATACTGACGGAAAACTACACAATGTAACAGGAGAACTTTTGGGTACTGCTGTGAGTCTGGCAACTGAAAATGGTGGCACGGTATGTGCTGTCGTTGTAGGTTCTGAGGTTAAAAAGTATACTGACGAACTTATATACTGGGGGGCTGACAGGGTTTATCTGGTTGAAGATCAGTTGTTTGAAAACTATAACAACGAACTTTACACAAAGGTGCTTCAGAAGCTGGCTGAAAAATATGATCCGGAGATAATTCTTTTCGGTTCTGTTTTTGACAGGAGAGATCTTGCTCCGAGACTTGCTGCAAGGCTTGGTACGGGTATCATTTCTGAGTGTAATGACCTTTATTATGACGAGGACAAAACGCTGACGGCAGAAAAGATTTCTTTTGGGGGTAGGTTTTCCGGTAAGGTTGTCTTCGCTGATGGCACGAGACCATATATAGTTACTGCAAGACCTGGTGTGCTCAGAGGCAGCAGAGATGTAAACAGAACAGGTGAGGTTATCATGGAGGTGCCTGATGCAGGCCCGCAGGATATGATGACTCAGATCAGGAGTGTTGCTCAGGCGGCCAAAAAGGTTGTAGCTCTGTCAGATGCCGACATAGTTGTATCTGGTGGAAAAGGTGCAGGCGGGCCAGAAGGGTTCAAACTGATACAGGCGCTGGCTGACAAGCTCAACGGTGTTGTTGGTGCATCCCGTATGGCAGTTGACCTGGGATGGATCGGATACGAACATCAGGTGGGTCAGGCCGGGGCTACAGTAAAGCCAAAGATATATATTGCATGTGGTATATCAGGTGCCAGCCAGCATATAGTCGGCATGTGGGAATCTGATATTGTAATAGCTATAAACACTCACAGATACGCAGCAATTTTCAACTTTGCGGATTACGGTATCGTAGGGGATATGTTCGAAGTAATCCCTAAACTTATCGAAGAACTGGACAAGTAATAATCATGGAAAATGTATTAAGTAAAAATATAAATATGGAAGCAAAGTGGGTTGAGATTGATCTCGATGCTCTTGCTCATAATATGAAGGAAATCAGAAAAAAGGCAGGTCCTGACAGACTCATCTGCGCAGTTGTAAAATCTGACGGATACGGTCACGGTGTGCCTGAGATTATAGATACCCTGGTGGAAGCCGGTGCGGATCAGTTTGCGGTGGCGGTGCTCAATGAGGCCCTGGAACTGAGACGTTCAGTTCCTGACAGGGATATTCTTGTGCTTGGCAGTATGCCAGAAGGTACTGAAGAGGCTTCTATAGATGCGGGACTTCAGCACACGGTGACCGCTATGTGGAAAGCTAAAGCTCTTTCTGACGTGGCGGTAAAGCTTGGCAAAACAGCCAGAGTTCATATCAAACTGGACACTGGTATGACTCGTCTCGGTTTTCAGATGACACCGGACGGTGTTGCAGAAGTGGTTGAGATTTCAAAGCTTCCAGGCCTTGATCTAGAAGGTATCTACACACACTTTGCCCGTGCTGACGAAATCGACAAGACATGGGCTGATGCACAGTACGAAAAGTATCAGTGGTTTGTAGCTGAACTTGAAAAGCAGGGTATCACTTTCCGTGTAAAGCACGCGTCAAACAGCGCAGCTATCATGGAAATGCCTGAAACTCACAATGACATGGTTCGCCCGGGCATTATCCTTTATGGAATTTACCCGTCTGACGAAGTAGACAGAAGTCTTTTAGATATAAAGCCTGTAATGTCATTTAAGACTCGTATTACACACCTCAAAACTCTTCCTGAGGAAAGACAAATCAGCTATGGCGGCAGATATGTTGCTCCTGCAGGCACTGTTATCGGTACTGTAGCCGTAGGTTACGCAGATGGTTATACAAGAGCCCAGAGCGGAAAAGCAGAAGTATTATATAAAGGTCAGAGAGCAAAAGTCGTAGGCAATATCTGCATGGACCAGTGCATGATTGACCTTTCTGCATTCCCTGATGTAAAAGTAGGGGATGAAATCGTTCTCATGGGTATTTCAGGTGATGACTTTATTTCTGCCGACGAAGTCGGCGCAAGATACGGTACTATCGGATATGAAGTTGTATGTGCTGTAAACAGACGTGTTCCGAGATATTACATCAAAGACGGCAATGTAGTACACAAGAGAGATTATTTAGAAGATTTGGATATAAGAAATGGAAAGACAGTTTAATACAGTACCAATGGGAAAGCTGGTACTCAAACTGGGAATTCCGGCTCTTTCGGCACAGTTTTTTAATATCCTCTACAGCATAGTAGACAGGATTTTTGTAGGTAACATCGCAGGTCAGGGGAGCCTGGCTCTTGCCAGCGTAGGTATATGTGCACCGGCAGTTACCTGTATCTCAGCATTTGCCTTTATGATCGGTATCGGTGGCTCAGCCATCATGAGTATGAGCATCGGACGAGGAGACAGAGAAAAGGCTCAGCATACGATAAACAACGCTCTGGTGATGCTTATCGGTATTGCTATCATAGTGACAGTAGCTATTCTGACAGTAAAAAAACCTATCCTTTATATGCTGGGATGCAGTGACAGAATGTATCCTTTGGCAAATACATACTTTACGATTTACGTCTTAGGCACGATTTTCTCACTGATTGGCGTAGGCATGAACCAGTTTATCCTGGCTCAGGGTTATGCGAGACAAGGCATGATTTCAGTAGTGATCGGCGCTATAGTAAATGTAATTCTCGATCCTATCTTGATTTTCGGTCTCGATATGGGCATCGCAGGTGCAGCTCTCGCAACGGTTATCGCACAGATTTGCACGATGATATATGTTCTGAGATTCCTCTGCCGCAATGATATTCCGGTTAAGATTGGATTTGGCGGTTACAGCGCATCTCTTATGAAAAATATCTCTACTATAGGTATAATGTCATTCCTCATTACGCTGCTGGATAATGCGATTCTTATCATCCTCAATATGCAGCTCCGTAAGTATGGTGGGGACGCCCTCGGCGACACGTATATCGCATGTGCAGCTATCGTACAGAGCTTTATGGTTCTTATAAACAGTCCTGGCCAGGGTATTGCATCAGGTTGCGGTACACTTTTCAGTTATCATTATGGCGCCGGCAACTACAAAAAGGTTATGGAAGCATTTAAGGGTGTGCTTATTCTCTGTGCTTCATTTATAGCTGTTCTCTGGGTAGTGGCTCAGTTTACACCAGAGCCTTTTGTAAGACTTTTCAGCAGTGATGGCTCAAATGTAGAGATGACAGTAAGATTCCTTTCTATGTACACTATCGGTATTATGGGTATTGCTATTCAGCTTGCATTTGTTGATGGTCTGACTGCCATGGGTAAGATAAGATATGCAATGCCGCTTTCTCTTTTTAGAAAGTTTGTGTATCTTGCCAGTGTGTTTATCCTTCCTGCAGCTCTAAATGCAGAGGCTATTTTCTATACTGCAACAGTGGCTGATATCGTAGGTTCATGTTTTACTCTCATAGCATTTTTAACTTTTGTACGACCTAGATTAAAGAAAGAAATGAATGCGTAAAAGAGTGAAAATAACATAAAATATATAAAAAATATGACGCCTTTTGCATCCTCGCAAGAGGCGTTTTTTATTGGCATTTTTCCCTTTAAAACATTTGAAATTTAAAGATTTTTGTATGAATTATGACCTGTTTTTTTCTCCTGAAAAGGTGGCTTTAGGGGAGAAAATGGGGTAGATTTACAACCTAATTTATTGAAGAAATGTAATTAAAAAGCAGTGTAAATTTAAGTAAGAAAATAGAAATTAATTCAATAAAGTGTAAGAAAAAAGAATAAAATAGAATAAAATGTCAAAAAAACGCGTCAAATTTACCGTAAAAGGGTAGACAGAACATATTTTCGTGTTATAATAACGCGTATTCGTTATAACTCAATATTAGAAAGAGGAAAAAGAGATATGGCAAAGAAGCTTATATCTGTGTGGCTTTCATTGACAATCTTAATTTTCTCTACAATTTCTATTTATGCGGGTGAAGTCATACAGGGTGAATTTTTTCTCAAAAACATTGTCATTAACGGAGAAAACATAGTTAACTATAAACTTAGTAATCCAGTTCTGTTT
>JAFYUX010000115.1 GCA_017549385.1 Bacillota bacterium | reverse complement strand
CGTCATAGCCGCCAGCAACTGGTGAGATGATTGGCACGTAACCGTTGTCGATGAGAGCGTGGAGAAGTTCTTTGTTTACTTCTGCGATTTCGCCTACATAACCGAGATCAAGCGGGCTGCCGTCTGCTGCAGTCACAAACTTTTTCTTTGCCTTGAGGAGTTCGCTGTCCTTACCGCTGAGACCTACAGCATGGATGCCGTGAGAGCTGAGGTTGCTTGCGAGATCTTTGTTAATCTGACCTGAAAGAACCATTTCTACAATCTCAACAACGTTTTCGTCTGTAACTCTCTGACCCTGGATGAATTCTACATCGAGGTCAACCTTGTCCAGCATAGCGTTGATGCGCTTACCTCCGCCGTGAACGATAACGATATTTATACCTACAAGCTTAAGAAGAGCAACGTCTTCGATAAACTTCTTTTTAAGATCTGCGTTTTCCATAACGCTTCCGCCGTACTTGATAACGAAAGTCTTGCCTGCGAATCTCTTGATATATGGCAGTGCTTCAATAAGTATCTCTGCTCTGTTCATCATTTCCTCCTGAAGAGTAAATCTTCCTATATATATACTTCACCTAATAAACTCATAATAATTAATAATTATACGCCTGTATTTATATTTATGCAACCATTTTATATGTTTTATGCATAAGCATCATATTTTATACATACGGTGAATAAAGCCCTCGGACCTTGCAAAAACAACGAAACAGCTTGCGACGCCTGCCGGCGACACGCAAACTGTCTCGGATAATTATTCAGCTACAAATACACCTGACTTGCCGCCTTCTTTACGTACAAGTCTGATATCAGTGATTCTCATGCCTCTGTCCATAGCCTTGCACATATCGTAGATAGTGAGGGCAGCTACAGCAACTGCATTGAGAGATTCCATTTCGATACCTGTCTTGCCGATTGTGCTGGCAGCAGCTTCGATATGGATTGCAGAGTTTTCTTCGTCAAGCTGGAAGTCCATATCCACACCTGTAATAAAGATGTTGTGGCACATTGGGATGCTTGATGCTGTGTTTTTAGCAGCCATGATACCTGCTGTCTGAGCTACTGAAAGTACATCACCCTTTTTAACTGTACCTTCTTTGATACGCTTGAGAGTTTCTGGAGCCATGTAAATGCTGCCCTTTGCTACTGCAAGTCTCTTTGTATCAGCCTTTTCGCCAACGTTTACCATACGTGGTCTGCCGTTTTCATCTATGTGAGTAAGCTTTTCTTCTACCATGATTAGCCTCCGATTTTATTCATGTCTCTTTCGATAGGAGCAGCACCTTCGTTGAGGAGGTGATGTTCTATCTTGTGGCCAACTGACTCAGCCAGTGCCTTTACCACTCCGTCAGGTGAACCTTCTGCAAGAGCTGGCTTCATGTCGATTTCTTCGTTTGAGTGGAGACATGGCTTGATCTTGCCGTCAGAAGTAAGTCTGATCTTGTTGCACTGAGCACAGAAGTGGTTGCTGAGAGCGCTGATGAAACCAACTTCGCCCTTTGCCCCAGGAAGCTTGTAGTTTACTGCTACAGAGTTCTTGTCCTCTCCAAGAGGAATAAGATCAGGATGACTGTCGATAATCTCCTGATTTGATACAAATCCGTAGCCTTCGCCTACATCTGCTGCACCGATAGGCATGAGTTCTATGAACCTGATGATTACATCTTCTTCTCTTGTCATTTCGATAAACTTGCTAAACTCGTCGTCGTTAAATCCGCCCAAAGCTACGCAGTTTATCTTGATAGGAGTAAGACCAGCCTTTTTAGCCGCCTCAATACCTGCAAGCACCTTGCTGAGGTCGCCTCCTCTTGTAATCTCTCTGTACTTGTCAGGATCCAGAGTGTCGAGACTGATATTTACTCTTGTAACACCAGCCTTTTTGAGGTCTTCTGCCATCTTTGCAAGGAGCACACCGTTTGTTGTGATGCCGATTTCCTTGATACCTTCGATGGCGCTCATGCGGCTGATGAGTTCTACTATATTTCTTCTTATAAGCGGTTCGCCGCCTGTAAGTCTGATCTTTGTGATGCCGATTTTTGCAGCTGCTTCTGCAAGACTAATGATCTCCTCAAAAGAAAGGATTTCGTCATGAGGGATGAGATTTGAGAATCCCTCTTCTGGCATACAATATTTACATCTGAGATTGCAGCGATCTGTCACTGAAATTCTCAGGTAGTTTATTTCGCGTCCAAACTTATCTATCATAAAACAATTCTCCAAATATATTTAAAATGTGCATTTTTTCTATAAGTACACACTTTTCGATTTTAACATATGCCACTGTTTCAATCAAGGAATAAGCAAAAAACCTGCAGTCACCGTCCTGGTAACTGCAGGTAAAAATGTAAACTTTATTATGTGTACATGTACACTTTTTATATCTTTCCTTTTCGTCCTGAAACCTTGAGTCGAGTCATAGCTCTGGCAAGGGCCGCCTGGCTGCGTACGTACTCGATGTGACTCTCTTTCGCACGGAGTCTTTCTTCGGCACGTTCTTTTGCCAGCTGAGCTCTCTTTACGTCGATATCCTCAGGTTTTTCCACAAAGTCACAGATAAGAATAACTTTATCTCCAAGGATTTCAACAAATCCGTCGCCAACAGCCGCATAGCGGAATTCGCCATCGACCTTAAATCTCATTTCACCGGTTTTTACTGCCGCCACCATTACTTCATGACCTGCAAGTACACCCTGCTCACCGTCAAGTCCTGGAAAAACCAGTGACTCGCATGGACCGTCGTAAAAGATTTTATCTGTAGCCACGATTTCCAGCTTAAATGTCTTCATAGATGCACCTCACTTTGCGCTGATGCACTTTAGTGCTGCATAGCTTCTGCTTTGGCAAAGACATCTTCGATTGGACCGCAGTTGAAGAAAGCCATTTCCGGAATGTGATCCAGTTCGCCTTCTAAGATCATCTTGAAACCACGGATAGTTTCCTTGATAGGAACATACTTGCCCTGAATACCAGTAAAGTTTTCAGCAACGTGGAACGGCTGAGAAAGGAACTTCTGAATCTTTCTCGCACGGAATACAGTCTTTTTGTCTTCTTCTGAAAGTTCTTCCATACCGAGGATGGAAATGATGTCCTGAAGTTCTGCATAACGCTGGAGACATTCCTGTACGCGGCGCGCTACGTCATAGTGTTCTTCGCCAACAACTTCAGCTTCAAGGATACGTGAAGTAGACTCGAGAGGATCTACCGCAGGATAGAGACCCTGTTCGGCAATCTTTCTTGAGAGTACTGTCTTTGCATCCAGATGCGTAAATGTAGTTGCTGGCGCAGGGTCAGTAAGGTCGTCCGCAGGAACGTATACTGCCTGAACTGAAGTGATAGAACCGTTCTTTGTAGACGTGATTCTTTCCTGCAGTTCACCAACTTCGTTGGCAAGTGTAGGCTGATAACCTACAGCTGATGGCATACGGCCAAGCATGGCTGATACTTCTGAACCCGCCTGTACAAATCTGAAAATATTATCGATAAACAGCAGTACGTCCTGATGCATGCTGTCACGGAAATATTCAGCCAGTGTAAGACCTGTCTGGGCAACTCTCATACGTGCTCCAGGTGGTTCGTTCATCTGACCAAATACTAATGCTGTCTTTTTAATTACTCCGGACTCTGTCATTTCGTTCCAGAGATCGTTACCTTCACGAGTACGTTCTCCTACACCTGTAAAGATTGAGTAGCCGCCGTGCTCTGTAGCGATATTTGTAATAAGTTCCTGAATGAGAACTGTCTTACCTACGCCGGCACCGCCGAAAAGACCGATCTTACCGCCCTTTGCATAAGGTGCGAGAAGGTCTACTACCTTGATACCTGTTTCCAGGATCTCTACAACTGGAGTCTGTTCTGCAAAAGCAGGAGCTTCTCTGTGAATAGGCCACTGCTCTTCGCCAACAACAGGTTCGCCACCGTCGATGACTTCGCCAACAACGTTGAACATACGTCCAAGAATTGACTCACCAACCGGTACCTTGATGTAGTCGCCAGTTGCAGTTACTTCCATACCTCTTGCGAGGCCTTCGCTGGCATCAAGTACGATACATCTTACGATCCTGTTTCCCATATATGATGCAACTTCCATCACCAGTGGATGGCCGTTGAGTTCTACTGTGAGGGCTTCTTTGATGAGGGGAAGGTAATCGCCTTCAAATAATACATCTACTACAGGGCCGAGGACCTGAGTGATCTTTCCCTTGTTCATTTTAACCTCCTGTTAACGCGTAGACTGTGAACCGCTCACCACTTCGGTAATTTCCTGAGTGATGGCCGCCTGTCTTACGCGGTTGTATGCCAGAGAAAGTTCTCTAATCATCTCTTTGGCATTTGTTGTGGCATTGTCCATGGCTGTCATACGTGCGCTCTGTTCGCAGGCAAATGACTCTGACAAAGCACCGAAAATAATACCTTTTACATAGTTTGGAACAATGTGCTTGAGAACCTCTTCAGGTGATGGTGAAAATACCGGTTCCTGAAGATGCTTGTTTTCTCTCTCGCAGAAAAGACTTCTGGCAAGAGGAAGAACTCTCATAATTTCCGGTTCGAAAGTCATGGAGTTTACCATTTTTGTATAGACCATGTGAACCTCGTCAATATCATGATTGAGATACTGGTCTATTACATATTCCGCGATTTCTCTGGCACGGAATACGGTAGGAGTCGTAGCAGGATATATATGTTCCTCTTCTACTACAACATCTTCGTTTTTCTTGAAGTAGTTGATACCCATGTGACCAACCAGCAGAATTCTGTTTTTATAACCCGGATTGAGGTTTGCCTCTACCGTGCTGAAAACATTGTGATTGTACGAACCCGCAAGACCTTTATCAGAAGAGATAACGATAAAGAGTCTGTTTTTTTCACGGTCTTTTACGTTTCTCTCAGCTTCACTTTCAAAGAGACCCTGTTCCTGAAAGGCAGGATATCTCTCGAGAATATCTGAGATAGTGTATTTGAGACTGTTGAAATACGGAGCAGTGTCATCACGGCTGCTTCTGGCTTTTCTGAGTTTTGCAGAAGATATGAGATACATAGCGTTAGTGATTTTCATCGTATCCTGTACGCTCTTGATCCTGTTTCGGATCTCTCTCATGTTTCCCATATAATTACCTGTTCTTGTATGCTCTTACAGCTGAAACAATCTTTTCTTTAAGTTCGTCTGTCATTACCTTCTTATCCATGATTTCAGATACGATTTCAGGATAAGCACTTTCGATATATGTTACGACACCGTTTTTGAAACCTTCGATTTCCTTGAGCGGAATGTCGATAAATATCTTTTCGTTTGCCGCGCAGAGTAAGATAACCTGCTTGTAAAGCGGCATTGGGTTGTAAAGAGGCTGCTTGAGAAGTTCCATGAGGCTTCTGCCGTGAGCCAGAAGTTCTTTTGTAGCATCGTCCAGATCTGAACTGAACTGAGTAAATACTTCCATTTCACGATACTGAGCAAGGTCTACTCGAAGTGAGCCCGCAACACTCTTCATGGCCTTTGTCTGAGCCTTACCACCTACTCTCGATACAGAGAGACCTACGTTTACCGCTGGACGTACACCTGCAAAGAACAGGTCTGTTTCCAGGAAGATCTGGCCGTCTGTAATAGAGATAACGTTTGTAGGGATATATGCAGATACGTCACCTGCCTGAGTTTCGATGATAGGAAGAGCAGTCATAGAACCGCCACCATACTCGGCAGATCTGCGGCAGGCACGTTCGAGAAGTCTTGAGTGGAGGTAGAATACGTCACCAGGATAAGCTTCTCTGCCCGGCGGTCTGTGAAGAAGAAGTGACATGGCACGATAAGCCTGAGCGTGCTTTGAAAGGTCATCGTAAACGATGAGCACGTCTTTGCCCTTATCCATAAAGTGTTCGCCGATAGCTGCGCCTGTATATGGAGCAAGGTACTGGAGCGGAGCTGATTCACTTGCTGGTGAATTTACAACTACTGTGTACTCCATAGCACCGTATTTTTTAAGCGTGTTTACAGTCTTTGCAACTGTAGACGCCTTCTGACCGATGGCAACATAGATACAGATTACATCCTGTCCCTTCTGGTTGATGATAGCGTCGATAGCGATAGCAGTCTTACCAGTCTGTCT
>JAFYUX010000114.1 GCA_017549385.1 Bacillota bacterium | reverse complement strand
TTTCGCCCATCCTTCGCACCCTCGGCGCGCCAAAACACTCCCAACAACAAAAAAGGTTGCCGCTCAAGCAGCAACCATCTTTATTTTCCTGTTATTAGCCTCTTTCCCAAACCATCCTAACCTGATTTTCACCAGTATTAGGATCCCTTGTAATCTCAACCTCATCAAAACCCTGGCTCACATAAAATCTTACAGCAGCCCAGTTTTTCTGATAAACATCAAGCTCAAGCTTTCTCTTCTTTTTAGTATTTTTTACGTAATCTAAAAGATCACATCCCACACCTCTGTTCTGCATCTCAGGCTTTACAAACATGCCTGCAACATAATTGCCTTGGAGGCCTATAAATCCCTGTACAGAGCCGTTAACATCGCACACATACACCTCAGCCTCAGATATCATCTTTCTCACAGATTCTTTATTTCTTTCCCAGTACATCATATCTATAAAGAAATGCGCCTGAAAATTTGCATTAAGCCATATACGCATAACCTCATCGAGGTCGTCTATCTTAAATTCTCTAATCATAATTCTTCTCTCCAGTTAAGTTATTTCTGTTCTGTGATTGCCGGCACAATAAACTCTTTTTCATATTCTTCAGGTTCATATTTCCAGCCATGATCATCATGATAAATCATAAGCTTTGTCATACCGCCGTCTACACAGATATTTTCGCCAGTGATAAATCCCGCATTATCTGAGCAGAGAAACATTATAGTATTTGCAATATCGATAGATCTGCCAACTCTTCTTACGGGATGCTGCATTGAGTCTGCCCCAGCCCATGGCTCATCTGTATGGTCAATCCAGCCTGGAGAGATGCTGTTTACTCTCGCAATACCTGCAAGGCTCATAGCCAGAGCATGTGTCAGAGCCTGGATACCACCCTTTGCTGCAGTATAGCTTTCTGACTGAGGATAACTCTGTCTGTCTCTGCTGGATGAAATATTTACAATAGACGCACCCTTTGCAAAGTAAGGTTTAAATAGCTTTGTGAGATAAAACGCTGCAGTAACACCTATAGCCAGAGATTTTGAAAAATCCTCGTAACTGCACTCATCTATACCGATAAACAGCGGTGGTGCATTATTGATAAGATAATCCACCTTTCCGTAATCTCCGATTACCTTTTCTGCAAATTTCTCAAGAGTTTCTTTATCTGAAATATCCCCTACGTAATACGGGTTTTCATTAAGATCTATGATACAGACTTTTGCGCCTCTCTTTTCAAACTCTTCTACAGTGCATTTTCCTATGCCGTGAGCGCCACCAGTGATGACAACCACCTTATCTTTAAATTCCATTTTCATCAGTATGTCTCCTTAAGAAACAACCAGGTTCTATTCCATAACTTCTATATTGTATCTATAGATAGCCTCAATAACTTTGTGCATTGCATCAAAACATCTGTCAGAAGCTTCTACAAAGTGCTCTGCCACCATATCTGCTTCAGTGCCTACAGTATCTGAAACACCTTTTATAAACAGACTTGGCACACCGTTTCTGTCAGCAGTCATCAGGATACCTGCAGCTTCCATCTCAGCCACATCTGCCCCAAACTGTTCACGGAGTGATCGGCGGCTCTCAACCATTCCTATAAATCTGTCACCAGAAGCACACACGCAAGTCGGTACACCAGCAGCCTTAAGAGCAATCTCAAAGAGTGTTCTTTCCGTTTTAATCAGCGCAGAATCATATTCTACATGCTTTCCTGCCGGGAAATGAGGTCCAAGCTCTGTACAATCAAACGAATGATGAACAATCTGATCCACCACAAACACATCTCCAACCTTTACCTCTTCTGCGAGACCTCCGGCCACCCCGAAGTTAAGCACAACGTCAACAAAGTAGTTTGAGATGAGAAACTGTGTAGCTGATGCTGCATTTATCTCACCAGCTCCGCTCTTTATAACATAGAGTTCGCCCTGTCTGTTTTCGTCACCAAAAGCTCGAGCAAGATTGTACATATACACTGTAAATCCGATATGATGGAAAACTTCATCAGCATAACCGTATCTGCGCTTTACTGCAGACATTTCAACTGCCACAACAAGACCGATGCGGGCCGCATCAGGAACGTATTCGCTGATGTACTTTTCTAATGATTCTGTATTGTTCTGATATTCCATAGTGCACTTCCAGTTCTGTTTCTGAGAATAATTTTTATCGATTTATCATGAGACTATTTGCCGAGATATGCTAAAACATCCTCTGCATTTGTGTCTGTTTTTACCTTGGCCATAACGTGTTCTATATTGCCTTCTTCGTCGATGATGTAAGTTGTACGAACAACTCCCATACCTACTTTGCCAGCCATCTTCTTTTCCTTCCATACATCGTAAGCCTGAATAGCCACAAGCTCTGTATCTGATACCAGGATAAATGGAAGTTCGTACTTGTCGGCAAACTTAATGTGAGACTTTTCGCTGTCTTTGCTGATGCCGATAACAACAATGTCGTTATCTACAAATTTCTGATAGCTTGCAGCAAAGCCCTGAGCCTGACGTGAGCAGCCTGAAGTGTTATCTCTAGGGTAGAAATAAAGTACTACTTTCTTTCCCTTGTAATTGCTCAGTGTAATCATATTTCCGTCTTTATTCGGAAGTGTAAAATCCGGAGCTTTAATTCCTGCTTCTAACATATATTCAATCTCCTTCTTCTTTAAAGTAACCGGCAACCTGACGTTGCACCTGCTTCTTTATACCACAATGGCACCGTCAATAAACCATCGACGATGCCATCCACTTTTA
>JAFYUX010000113.1 GCA_017549385.1 Bacillota bacterium | reverse complement strand
TTATACGGGTATAGAAGTGTTTGGCGATATGCTTTCTTTTGTTATGGCTCTGGAAAAGAAAAACGGTATTATCACTATGCCGTTTAAAAAGGCGCCAAAGCATGTGGAAAAGCTTGCGGCAAATATCAGTATCAACTGTGTGGCATCTCCTGTATTTAACGGCAGGATGGATCATTACGGCACTGAACTCAAGAGACTTCTTAAGGAAGGTTACGAGATTCATGTAACCTGCGGCACAGAAGAGAGAAAAAAGAGTTTGGCAGAGTATGCAAACCGTGCTGAGATCGAAGGTGAAATCAGTTATCAGGAAGGTTTTATCCCTGAAGGTATGTACTTCCCGGATGACAAGATTGCGTATATCTCTGACAGCAATATTTTCAAGACAGTAAAGAAAAAGAGAAAAAAGAAGGCTTCTAAGGGTCGTCAGATCAAGGCCTTTACTGAACTCAATCCAGGGGATTATGTTGTACACGAAAATCACGGTATCGGTAGATTTATCGGCATCGAACCTCTGGTTGTAGAAGGCATACGTCGAGATTACATGACTATCAAGTACGCAGACAAGGATATGCTCTACGTACCGGTAGAACAGATGGATCTCGTTCAGACATATATCGGTTCTGGTGGTGCTGCTCCAAAGGTAAACAAACTCAGCAGCGGGGACTGGAAAAAGACAAAGGCGAGAGCTAAGGCTGCCATTGCTGGTATGGCAGAAGAACTGGTGCGTCTCAGCGCAGAAAGAACTATGGAATTCGGATATTCTTTTGGTCCGGATACTCCATGGCAGCGTCAGTTCGAAGACATGTTCCCTTATCAGGAAACAGAAAATCAGCTTAGATGTATCGACGAAATCAAGACTGATATGGAAATGCCATGGCCTATGGACAGACTTCTTTGCGGAGACGTTGGTTTCGGCAAGACAGAAGTTGCTGCCCGTGCAGTATTTAAGTGCATTATGGATGGCAAGCAGGCTGCGGTACTTGTACCGACTACTATCCTGGCCAGTCAGCATTACCATACTTTTAAGGAACGTTTTGAAAACTTCCCGTGTACAGTTGATCTCATGTGCAGATTCAGAAGTGAAGCGCAACAGAATCAAACTATAGATGGTGTAAAAAACGGTAGCGTTGACGTACTTATCGGCACTCACCGTATCCTGTCAAAAGACGTAAAGTTCAAGGATCTTGGTCTCCTCGTAATCGACGAAGAACAGCGCTTTGGCGTTCAGCACAAAGAAGCGATCAAATATCTCAAAAAGAATGTGGACGTTCTGACGCTTTCAGCGACACCGATTCCTCGTACTCTGCACATGTCTCTTTCAGGCATCCGCAGCATGAGTACTCTCGAGGAACCGCCAGAAGACAGATATCCGGTACAGACTTATGTTCTAGAGCAGGATGACATTCTTGTAAGAGAAATTATCATGCGAGAACTGGACAGAGGCGGCCAGGTATTTGTTGTATTTAACAGAGTTAAAGGTATCAATCAGATTGCAGATGGTCTCAGACAGCTTGTTCCTGATGCTCGTGTGGCGGTAGCACACGGACAGATGGCAGAAGGCAAGCTTGAGGACATTATGGTGGCATTTACAGAGCATGAGTACGATGTTCTGGTTGCTACTACTATTATCGAGTCTGGTATCGACGTGCCAAATGCAAATACGCTCATCATTCTGGATGCGGACAATTTCGGTCTTGCGCAGCTCTATCAGCTTAAGGGCAGAGTTGGCAGATCAAACCGTGCAGCATACGCATACTTCATGTACAAAAAAGACAAGGTTCTCAGCGAGATCGCAGTAAAGCGACTGAGAGCTATCAAAGAATTCACAGAGTTTGGTTCCGGTTTCAGAATCGCCATGAAGGATCTGGAACTGAGAGGCGCAGGCAATCTCCTTGGAACTGAACAGTCTGGTCATATGATGCAGATAGGTTACGAACTCTACTGCAAGCTTATCGACGAAGCAGTGAGAAAACTTAGAGGTCAGAAGGTTACAGACACAGAAATGGAAGTTTCCATCGAAATCAAGGTGGATGCATATATTTCTTCCGACTATATCAAGGACGAAGCACTCAAACTGGATATGTACAAACGTATTTCAGAAATCAAGAGTGTGGGAGACATGTCCGACGTAACAGACGAACTTATCGACAGATTTGGAGATATTCCTGCGGAAACAGAATCCCTCATGCAGGTTGCGCTCATCCAGGCTGGATGTAGACTGGCCGGTATCAAGAGAGTTGCTATGGTAGACGGCAAGGTGTTATTCGAATTCGTTCCGGACAACAACGGCCTTACAGCAGAGATACTTTCAAAACTCTCGGAAGTATACGGAATGAAACTTATCATCAACCTCGGCAAAAAGCCATTCATCAGGATGCCTGCCGGCAACCGCAGACAGATGCTGGCGGACATCGTAGATTTCCTCAGTGTGTTTACTGATGAACATGTGGTAAAATAAAAGTAGTGTGCTCAGAAAAAACGGGTACAAAAACAGGAGGACGTATTTAATTATGAAAAATAATTTAAAGAAGATTACAGCACTTGTACTTGCTGTAATTATGGTATTTTCATTTGTAGCATGCGGTAGCAAAGCAGCAGATCCAAACGAAGTTATCGCAAAGGTAAACGATGTTTCTATCACAAGAGGTCAGGTAGAAGGCTTTACTGACATTTACACATACATGTTAGGTTACGAACCAAGTGAAGTTACAGATGATCAGTTAAAACTGATTGTTGAAGATTACGTAAACGTAGAAGTATGTCGTCAGTACTTTGCAGAAAAAGGCTTAGACATCTATCCTGAAACTTATGATGACGAAGTAGCGGCATTTATTGAAAGTGCACATACTGAAGGTGCAGAGTTCCTTGAATCAAACGAAGTTACAGACGAACATCTCGCTGACTTCTATGATGCACAGTATGTAACAAACGCGATTCTTTCAGAAATCATGGAAGAATACACAGAAGAAGATCTCCGTCCTGACGCAGAAGAATATTACGAAACATACAAGGCTACTTTAGAAGATTCTGAAACAGGTGAAGTTCCACCTATCGACGAATATCTCGAAAGTATTTACTACATTCTTTATCAGGAAATCTACCTCCAGATGGTAGAAACTCTGAAAGCAGATATGACAGTGGAGATCATGTAACCCG
>JAFYUX010000001.1 GCA_017549385.1 Bacillota bacterium | reverse complement strand
ATCTGTCAGCGAGAAATCAGGTGATGTTGTGTTCCTTCACAAGATTATGGAAGGCAGCGCAAGCAAGAGTTACGGTATCCACGTTGCAAAGATTGCCGGTGTTCCTCAGACTCTGCTGGATACAGCTCAGGACAAGCTTTCACAGCTTGAAAAAGGCAGCAGCGGCACAGGAGAACTGCTGGTTTCAGAAAACGCGTCAGCGGCAGCTGTCCAGGATGAACCACAGCTTTCATTCATCACTTTTGCAAACCACCCGGCGGTTGAAATGATCCGCTCCATTGATATAATGTCTATAACACCGTCAGGTGCTATAGCAGTGATCGAACAGCTTAAAAAAGCTGTCGAAGAATAGAATTTTAGTTAAAAGTTGCCCGATTCCTCCGGAAACAGGGTGACAAACCGGTAGAAAGGAGTCAAAAATGTCAGAAAATCAGATTAGACATATCATAGAACTCCCTCAGCAGACTGCAGACAAAATCGCAGCAGGTGAGGTGATTGACCGCCCTCTTTCTATCGTTAAGGAACTGGTGGAAAACTCTATTGACGCTGGATGTACTTCTATCGTGGTTGAGATTAAAAACGGCGGCAAATCCTACATAAGAGTAACTGACAACGGTTGCGGTATCATCGCTGAGGAAGCAGAACTGGCCTTTAGACGTCATGCTACCAGCAAACTCCGTACGGTTAAGGATCTTGATGCTATCGAAACCCTGGGTTTTAGAGGCGAAGCTCTTGCAAGTATTGCGGCTGTCTCCAGAACAGAGCTTCTTACAAAGACAGCTGATGAGACTGCAGGTACTTCGATTTCTATCGAGGGTGGAGTGACTGTATCTGTTTCTGAGACAGGCTGTCCTGAAGGTACCACTATTATCGTTCGAGACCTGTTTTTCAACACTCCGGCTAGACTCAAGTTCCTTAAAAAAGACAATACAGAAAGCACTCTGATTATCGACTTTATTTCAAAGATCGCTCTAGCGTATCCGGATATCAGAGTTCGACTTATAAACAACGGAAATACTCTTTTCTCCACACCGGGCAAAGGAGACCGTTTCAATGCAATCGCAACAATCTACGACCCTCATACAGCAAAAAAGCTCATCAAAATCAATTCTGAGGGCCCAAACGGCCTCAAACTTGAGGGCTATATATCATCTCCGGACGAAACTCGTGCCAACAGAAAAAACCAGATTTTCTTTGTTAACGGCAGATACATCCAGAGCAGGATTTTAGAACTTGCCATTTCAGATGGTTATAGAGAAAAGCTCTTCGAAGGTCGCCACCCTGTGGTATTCCTTTTCCTCAGCATCGATCCGGCTTTCGTAGACGTAAATATCCACCCAAACAAAAAAGAAATCAGATTTGACGATGACTCCGTCATCAGACAGTTTGTAACTCAGGCTATAAAGCAGGGCCTGAGGGTTCAGGAAGCGGTTCCAGAGATCACTTTCAGAAAGGATCGTATGGGTTCCGCATCATCAAATATCAGCAACAGACCTGCTACAGAGCCTAAAAAGACTGGTTTTGCAGGTATAAAGCAGGAACAGATCGACATCAGAAAGATTCTTCAGGACAGAAGAGTTCAGGAAGAAGCTGCAAAGTATAATGCTGCACCTCTTAGACCAGCCGCAACTGTAAAGGTAGAGCCAGAAAAGAAGGTTGAAACCCACGATGCGCCTAAAACAGATGTTCCAAAGGCTGCTTCAGCTGTAAAACCGGCTGAGATTAAGCCGGCAGTTGATAAACCTGTGATTCCGGAGGAATCGAAGGCTGAAAAGACTGAGGCTACAAAGGCGTTTGTGAGACCTGAACCCGTAGTTAAGGAAAAAGCTCCGGTATTTGTGCCGAGTGCAGAACCTGCGTTATCAAAACCATTTGAAGTAGGTTCTATAAGACCTATAGGTACGCTGTTTGCAACTTACATACTGGGTTGCGATGATGATTCATTCTATATGATTGATCAGCATGCAGCTCATGAGCGAATCTTCTACGAGCAGTTAACCAGAGAATTTTACGGTCAACAAACTGTATGTCAGCCGATTATGGTTCCTATTAAGGTTGAAGTTACACATGCAGTAAAAAACAGACAGGACGAATGGATGGACTTCCTCAACAAAGTAGGTTTTGTTATTGAGGAATTTGGTCCAAAGTCTTATGCCGTTAAGGAAATCCCTATGTATATGGATCTTTCAGAGGCAGAACTTTTTATAAATGATTTCTTTGACAGTCTGGACGAGCCAGGTGCTTTCAGAGACCAGCGCAGAGCGGAAAAGATTATCATGAAGGCCTGCAAGTCAGCAATAAAGGCAAATGATGCCATCAGCATGACCGAAGTTAACAAGCTTCTTGATGACCTTGCAAAGACAAACAATCCGTTCTCATGTCCACACGGACGTCCTACTATCATCAGAATGTCAAGACGAGAGGTAGAAGCGCTCTTTAAGCGCTAGTTTAAATATGAAGAGAAAAGTCGTAGTAATAGCAGGACCAACTGCTGTGGGAAAAACAGAATTAGCAATACGTGCGGCAAATGATTTCAATGGTGAGATCATTTCATGCGATTCCATGCAGCTTTATAAGTACATGGATATCGGCAGTGCAAAGCCGGATGCAGAAGAACGCGCAGCAGCAACGCATTATCTCGTTGATGAGATTGATCCTGCCGGTGATTTTTCTGTTGCAGAATATTGCAAAATGGCAAAGGGGTATATCAATGAAGTGTTTGAAAAAGGCAAACTTCCTATTATTTCAGGCGGTACAGGCCTTTACATCAACTCACTTATCTATGATATGGACTTTGCATCCACACCTAAAAACGAAGAGGAACGTCAGGAACTTCAGAAAATTCTGGAGGAAAACGGTCCTCAGTATCTTCACGATATGCTGAGAGAGATCGACCCTGATGCTGCCGAAAGAATACACCCAAATAACACAAAAAAGATGATTCGTGCCATCGAAGCTGCCAGAGCAGGTGAAAAGATACCTGCTTTTGAGGAGTCTTTCAAGCCTACAGGAGATTACGAAGTTCTTCTGATCTGTCTTGATCGCGACAGAGAACAGCTTTACAACAGAATCAATCTCAGAGTAGATATCATGATGGAAAAGGGGCTTATCCCTGAAATTAAATCTCTCATGGCTATGGGCCTCACAGAGGATTCTATATCTATGAAAGGTATCGGCTACAAGGAGCTTATAGCTCATTTTAACGGCGAATATGACCTGGAAACTGCAGTTGAGCTCATCAAGCGAAACAGCAGAAGATATGCAAAGCGTCAGCTTACATGGTTTAGACGCTATCCTGACATGCACTGGTTTGATCTGTCCACGGATGTGGACGTCGAGTACAGTCGTATGTGCCAGGTTATTTCAGATTATCTGGAATCTTAGTTTAAAGCAGGTGATTTTATGCCAAAAAAGAATGTCCGCATTTCAAACAAAACAGACAAGCCTGACAATGTGGTAGAAAAAGAAATCTTAATAGAACGCGAATGCGCCAGCATCGAAAAAACCCTTCCTGGATTTATGAGGGGCTTTTTTTCGTACATGCGTTCATCTCTGCTGCCTATGTCACGTCTGGCATATCTTCATGACATAAGATTTTTCTGCAATTATCTGATAAACAACACAGATCTTACTAACGCCAATGATATCAAGGACATAAAAGCCTCCGAATTTGACAAAATCAGAGGCGCAGACATCAATGTCTATCTCGATTTCTGCCGAAATTACCATGTAGAGACCGAGGACTCCGTCCACGTATATACAAACAACAACAGGACTCTTTCCCGTAAAAAGTCTTCTATTTCAGTGCTTTTCAAGTATCTTTACCGCGAGGAGATCATTTCCCGCAACATTACGGATCAATTTAACCCTATACGGGTTCAAAAGGCCAGCGAAAGGGAGATAAAGGCTCTCCAGGACAACGAGGTTATGGTGATGCTGGATGCTGTGTCTACAGGTTCAAATCTCACCCCAACGGAACGTCAGTACTGGGAAAAAACGAAAAAGCGCGACAAAGCTATCTTAGTGCTTTTCCTTACATACGGATTGAGACTTTCTGAGCTCCATCAGCTCAATGTTTCATCATTTAACTTCAGCAGAGGGGAGTTCAAGATATATAGAAAGAGAGGCAAAGAATCTCTCATGCCTTTAAATAATCAGACTGTTCTCAAGGCACTTCACGAATATATCGATTTCGAGCGTTTATCTGCCGACAAGATTCAACCTGGAGATGAGGATGCACTTTTCCTGTCACTTCAGGGCAAGCGTATGACCGAGCGCCAGATACGTCAGCTGGTAAAAAAATACACGTCTATCGGTATGTCTACATCTAGAGATGCGGGCTATAGCCCTCATAAACTGAGAGCTACAGCTGCCACATCACTTATTGGACGTGGAAATTCCATTTTTGATGTTCAGGCACTTTTAGACCACGAACATATTACAACTACTCAGCTTTATGCGGCCCACAAACTCAATACAAAACGCGATCTTATCGGCAGTTTTGAGTGGGATGACGAATTTGACAAATAATATTGTAAATTATCGCGTCGGCGTGATGCTCTGCCCAAATCTTTGATTTGGCGCGCAGTGCACATGCAACCGCAGCCCGCTGCGAAGCGAGGTGTTGCGGACTGCTGCAGCAGTCCGAGGAAATAGATTTTAGATTAAGGAATATTAATAAAATGCAGAACAATACATTTAAATTACTCACAGAAGAACTTGGTGTTTCACCTGAGGTTCTCGCTCTTGTAAACGAAGCAGAAGCAGAAATTAAGGACAGTTTTGACGCTCTTGAGGACGTTAAGGCTTACAATCAGTACAAGGTGCTGGATGTTTTCAGAAAATGCCGTATCACTGATATGCATTTTGGCTGGAATACTGGCTATGGCTACGATGATCCAGGTAGAGAAGCCCTTGAAAAGGCTTATTCTATGATTTTCCACACAGAAGATGCTATCGTAAGACCTCTTATCGTAAACGGCACACATGCTCTTACGCTGACGCTCACTGGTATCCTCAGACCTGGCGATGAAATCGTTTACTGTACTGGTGGTCCATACGATACTCTGGAAGAAGTAATCGGTATAAGAGGTGAGGGTAGAGGTTCCCTTAAGGAATTTGGTGTTACTTACAAGCAGGTTGATCTTCTCCCAAACGGCAAAATCGATATAGAAGGCGTAAAAACTGTAATCAACGAGAAAACTCGTATGATGTGCGTTCAGCGTGCTACTGGTTACGCGTGGAGAAAGGCTATTACAATCCCT
>JAFYUX010000112.1 GCA_017549385.1 Bacillota bacterium | reverse complement strand
CATTTAAGGATATGGCTCTTTCAATTCTTCCATACCTTCTTACAACTGCAATGAAGAAGGAAAATGAAGATAAAAAGATTGCAATCCTTACAGCGACTTCAGGTGACACAGGCAAGGCTGCATTAGAAGGCTTTGCAGATGTTCCGGGTACAGAGATCATCGTATTCTTCCCTTCTGAAGGCGTAAGCGAAGTTCAGAAGAGACAGATGACTACTCAGGAAGGCAAAAACACTCACGTATTTGCAATCAAGGGTAACTTTGATGATGCTCAGACTGGCGTTAAAAATATCTTTAGAGATGATGCTTTCAACGCTATGCTGGCAGAAAAGGGTGTAAAGCTCTCTTCAGCAAACTCTATCAACATCGGTCGTCTCGTACCACAGGTTGCGTACTACGTTTATGCATACGTAAAGCTTCTTGAAAAGGGTACAGTAAAGAAGGGCGAACCTATCAATGTTGTTGTTCCTACAGGCAACTTTGGTAACATCCTGGCTGCTTACTACGCATGTCAGATGGGTATTCCTGTAAACAAGTTCATCTGTGCATCAAATAAAAATAAAGTCCTCACAGACTTTATAAACACTGGCGTATACAGCACAGAAAGAGAATTCCACATCACAAATTCTCCTTCTATGGACATCCTTATCTCAAGCAACCTGGAAAGACTCCTTTACCACCTCAGCGGCGGCAACGGAGCAGAAATCGCAGAACTCATGAACAGCCTGGATCAGAACAAGACTTACACAGTAAGCGACAAGATCAAGGCAGGCCTCGAAGTTTTCGCTGCAGGTTATGCTGACGAAAAGGAAACAGAAGACGCTATCTCAGCTATGTACAAGGATAATGGCTACCTTATGGATACTCATACAGCTGTTGCATACAAGGTATATGCTGATTACAGAAAGGAAACTGGCGATACAACTCCAACAGTTATCGCATCTACAGCAAGCGCATACAAGTTCGCAGGCAGCGTAAACGATGCTCTCGGTCTTCCGGCAGAAGCAGACGGTTTTGCAGCAGTAAACGCTCTCAACCAGCACACTGGCGTACGTATTCCAGCAGGTCTCAAGGATCTGGACAAAAAGGAAATCCGTCACACAGGCGTTATCGACAAGACAGAACTTGCTGCAGCAGTAGAAGGTTCACTCAAGTAAAATACATAAACAAAAAAACAAGAACGGAGCTCATATGAGCTCCGTTTTTTTATACCTTTTCCCGACCGCTCCGCGGACGCGGTGCAATATGTACAATTTTAGATTAGTGGTGGCCGCAAGTATGACCGTCACCGTGGTGGTGACCGCAGCTGTGGCCTTCGCCGTGATGGTGGTCATGATCGTGGTGGTTGCAAGTTACGTTAGGGTTGTAAATAAGTTCGCCCTTGATAAAGTTTTCTACCTGCTGGTCAGCGTCGCCGCTGCAACCGCCTCTGAAAGTGATGCCCTGCTGAAGGAGAGCGTTTTGTGCGCCAGGTCCGATACCGCCACAGATAAGGAGTTCTACTCCCTTTGATCTCAGGAGAACTGTGAGAGATTCGTGGCCGAATTCGCCAGAACCTAAGATTTCTGTGGAAACGATTTTACCATCTTCGATTTCGTAGATTTTGAATTCTTTTGTATGACCAAAGTGCTGGAACACCTGACCGTTATCATGAGTTACTGCAATTTTCATAATAATATTACCTCCATAATTCCCTTAGATACTTTAGATTATAGAATTGTTATGAACATATGTCAATAAATGAAGCGGAACATTTTTGACATATGTCATAAATGTTTGCGGGTAAAAAGAAACCCCTGCATCGTGTTGATACAGGGGATATTTTATCTGTTTTATGCGGGAGCCTGAGCATTATAGTCGTTTGATTTTACAGATGCGATAATGCCCTTTGCAATATCTGCCGAGGTTGCAATCTTTTCGCCAGATGAGGCAACGTTGACATGAACATAACCGCCATCAGCAACATATACAAAATCCCAGAGGTGAATCGCAAGACCGTCTGACATACTGTCCAGTTCAAAGTAGTAGCCTACATTTTCGCCAAGCTGTCCTTGAGTAGGAGGGATACTCATAACCTGTACCAGTGGATTGTCACTGTTTTCTGCAATCTGGTTGATATATCCGTAGATATATTCTTCTACTGTAAGACCATTGCCGGTAATATCTTTGTATACTGACACCATGGCATACATAGAGTTGTCTTTGTTTTCTGCTGCCATAACCGCATAGGGAGATGCGCCAGAACTTGCTTTCCAGGAGTATGGAACACTCATAGTGTAGCGGTCATCATAACTGTAGAGTTCTTTGCTGAACATGTCGATATTTGCGGACAGATATTTATAGCCGAAAAATCCTGCTGTGCAAAGCACAATCAGTAATATAACGAGAAATATATATAAACCTTTTCTGCTTTTTCTTTCTTCCATAGCTTTACCAAAACCTCACTTTAGATTTAGTTACATAACAGATTAATTATAAACTAAAAACCAGATTTATTCAGCATATATATCGCATATTCAGAATTAATTGCGGTCTAATTATTATTACAGGCAAGTTACGTTTCATTATAATTGGGTTACAAATCAGTTGTTTTATAGCGAAACAAAAATCTTGATGATATTATTATTGTGTATCTTTGTGGTCAAATAAGGATACAGGGGTAAAGGTTTAGTGAAAGGAGATATTTAAACATGAAAATTTTCCGAGCAGGCAAAACGTTCTTCTTGCTTGCAGGGATAATCTTCGTTCTTCTTATGTTTACAAGTCTGTCGGTCCATGCTGATACAGCAGTCAGAATTCAGGTCGACGGTGAAATCATAAAGACGGATGCAGAACCTGTTATTGAAAACGGTAGAACTATAGTGCCGGTGGCAACTATTATAGAAAATATCGGAGGGACTTCCTCCTGGGATGGATCAAACAGTCAGGTTACTCTCGAGTATGAGGGTACAGTGGTAAAGATGTGGATCGGTTCTAAAAAGGCTACAGTAAATGGTGTGTCGAAAACTCTTGATGTTGCGCCACGCATTGTTACTGTAGATGCAAACGGTGGTGGTCGTACTATGATTCCTATTCGATTTGTGGCAGAAAACTTTAGCTGCAAGGTAGACTGGGACGACGCAGAACGTCTGGTACTCATCGATACTCCGGATACTGGTGTGCCAAAACTCAAAGTTGAGTATACGAGTATATATACTGGACAGAAGTACGGCAAAGATACTTCAAAGACTTATACTCTGGTAAAGTTTAAGGCAAACCAGGTGATTAAAAACAAGGGTTACAAAACAGTATCTCTTATAGATCCAGATAGATGTTATGTAGATGTGGCTGACAGTATCATCGGAACTGATGCCGCAAAGACAAAGACTGTAAACAGCAGCACTTCTTATGTAAAATCTGTACGTACAGGTGCGCCTACAGTTTATAATTCCAGAATTGTAGTGGATCTCAAGGCTACAGTAAAACCTGAGATTTCATATTCTGATGACGGAAAGACTATGATTCTTGCTTTCCCTGAAACATATACAGGGGGCGGAAACGAAGATGTAAATACTGACCCGGACAGCGGAATGGGAGCAGAAGAGGAAGAAGAAATCATCATTCCTTACGAGCCTTACGCTGATGGGCAGCTTGTGGTTTGTCTTGATCCTGGTCACGGTATGACAACAGGTGGCAAGCGCAGTCCTG
>JAFYUX010000111.1 GCA_017549385.1 Bacillota bacterium | reverse complement strand
GGAGCGGTACTCGATTTAGGGGTATCGTCATTTCAGCTGGATACAGAGGAAAGAGGCTTTTCTTATATGAAGCCTGCACCTCTCGACATGAGAATGAACGCAGAAGACTCTTTTTCTGCGTATGACGTAGTAAATACGTACAGCAAAAATGAGCTTAAGGATATCATTAAAAAGTACGGCGAAGAAAAGTGGGCATCACGTATTGCTGATTTTATCGTAAAGGCGAGACAGGAAGCTCCGATTGAGACTACTGATGTACTGGTAGATATTATCAAGGCGGCTATTCCTGCGTCAGCAAGAAGAGAAGGTCCTCATCCTGCAAAGCGTACTTTCCAGGCTATCCGCATTGAGGTTAATCACGAACTTACAGGTCTGGAAACAGCAGTAGATGAGTTTGTTGATGTTCTTGCAGAAGACGGACGTCTTTGTATCATTACATTCCATTCTCTTGAGGACAGAATCGTAAAAGAAAAGTTTGCATATCGCGCTGATCCTTGCACATGTCCTAAAAATCTTCCTTGTGTTTGCGGCAAAAAGCCGGAGATTAAAAAGGTTAGCAAAAAACCGATAGTTCCATCAGAAGAAGAACTTGAAGTAAACCCAAGATCGCGTAGTGCAAAGCTTAGAGTTGCGGAAAAAATCTAATGAAAAACCGGGAAACCGGTAACTCCAAGGTCTCTGGGAAATGTTAAAAAAATATTACAAATATGTTGCAAAATTGTGCAACTTTTTTACCCATAACACTTTAACTTGTGGTATAATGGCTCGAAAACGTTTTATATAGTGGTTTTGGAGGAAATTATCAGAATGATCGCAGCTGAACAGTGGCATCGCTATCAAGAAGATTATATAAAGTACGGGATCGATTTAGCTCCCGAAAGAAAAAAGCCTGAGAGAAAGAAAGCAGAGAAATCTGCGCTGAGAGTATCTGTATATGAAAGAACTCTTATTCTCATTACAATCCTTGCAATCGGTATCTGCTGTGTTGCAATGATCTTCTTCCAGGCGTGTGCTTCAGATATAAATTACAGTGTTTATACTCTGAACAAAGAGATAAGTAATCTTGAAGGTGATATAGACAATTTAACAGTAGAGCTCAATGGTTATAACAACCTTGACGATATAGAGTATGTAGCAACCACAAGCCTTAACATGGTTTACCCGGACAATTCCCAGTACATAACTGTAAACTCTACAGCTCAGCAGTCACAGATTGATGCTTACATCGCATCCTTGACTAAGGCTGAAAAAGGAATTGTAGTACAGAAAAATGCTACGGTTGCTTCGGCAGCTCGCCATCTGCTGGCAAATGCATAGACAGTCATATAACAGATGACTAGCAATGTATATTTGCAGTGCAGGCGGCATACAGTACATATAATCAGAAAAATATTTAAGACGCCGCGAAGTTAGTATACTAAGGGCGTCTTATACTGTTTTTAGGTATCGGGAGTTTACATAATGGCAAAAAAGAATAGTAAAGCTGCAGTAAGGGCTACCAGCAAAAGAAGACTTCTTCTCTTCTTTACAGTTGTAGTTATGATGTTTGTAATCATTGCAGCCAAGATCGGATACATTCAGATCGTAAAGGCTGACGAATATTCAGACATGGCCCTTGAGCAGCAGACTAGAGATATACCTATTACTGCAAAGCGCGGTAATATTTACGATGCAAATATGAAAGCCCTGGCAATTAATCAGTCCATGTATACTATCTGGGTAAGACCTGGCGAAGTAGAAGAGGCTGAAAGAAAAGAAAAGGGCTACACAAAGGATATGGCGGAAGAACTTTCCGAAATTATCCCAGACATGACAGAAGAAGAGATTTACGAAAGTATCACTAGAGATAAGACAGTAGTAAAGCTCATAAAATATGCGGATGACGAAACAACCCAGAAGGTAAGAGAAGCGTATCTCGATAAGGAAACACCTGTTACAGGTATCCAAATTGCAGAAACCGTAAGAAGATATTACCCGATGGGTGCTTTTGCGTCTCATCTTATAGGCAGTACAAATGACGACAATAACGGTATGTCAGGTATCGAACTTTATTACGATCAGTACCTGAACGGAACAGAAGGTCGTTGGATAAAGAGTTCAGATGCCTCAGGTAGAAATCTTACAAACGGAATAGAAAAGTACTATCCTGCAGAAAATGGTCTCAGTGTAGTACTCACTATCGACGAAGTAATCCAGCACTACACTGAAAAAGCGGTAGAGCAGGTTTATGCTGACACAAGAGCCGAAAGTGTAATGGCTCTCACTATGAATCCAAAGACTGGCGAAATCCTTTCTATGGCAGCATATCCGGATTACGACCTCAATGATCCTCGTACACCTCTCCTTGCGTCAGAACAGGCTAAGCTTGAAAACATGACAGACGAGGAAAAGGTGGAGTACTGGAACGAAATGTGGAGAAATCCGCTGATAAACGATACATACGAACCAGGTTCGCCGTTTAAGCTGCTCACTACAGCTATGGCATTAGAAGAAAACCTTACATCGGTAAATGATGGGTTCTACTGCCAGCCAATCCAACTTTATGACAGAATTCTCAAGTGCTGGAGTTCTGCCAGCCATCAGGCTGAAACACTGGCTCAGGGTGTAGCAAACTCATGTAACCCGGTATTCGTAACCCTTTCTCAGAGACTGGGTATTGAAACATTCTATGAGTATCTGGAAGCTTATGGCTTTATGGATCAGACAGGTATCGACTATCCAGGTGAAGCAGAATCTATCATTCAGTCAAAAAAGAATGCAGGTCCTGTAGGTCTTGCAACTATGTCATATGGTCAGGGTATCGCTTGTACACCGGTACAGCTTATGATGTCTCTTTGTGCAGCAGGTAACGAAGGCGTTATGATGAAGCCTCATCTCGTAAGCAAGCTGGTTGACTCAGACGGCAACACAGTAGAAACATTCGAACCTGAAGTTGTGCGTCAGGTAATCTCAAAGCAGACAGCAACAGAAATCTGCCAGATGATGGAAGGCGTAGTAAACGGCGGTACAGGTAAGAGTGCATATATCCCTGGTTACCGTATCGGCGGTAAGACAGGTACAGCTCAGAAGGTAGAAAACGGCAGATATACTGACTACACATTCTCATCCTTCTTTGCAATGGCACCTATGGATGATCCACAGTTTGCAGTTCTCTTTATCGTAGACTCACCAAAGGGTGTTCACTACGGTTCACAGACAGCGGGTCCTGGTGTATACGCAATCCTTTCAGATGCTCTCAAGTATCTCAAAATTGAACCAGTGTACACAGAAACAGAACTTAACACATCAGTAAACAAAATGATTACAGTACCGGACTTTACCGGTTATACATATGAAAAAGCAGCTGAAATCCTCAAGAGAGTAGGTCTCACAGCTATCGCTTGTCCATCAGGCGAAGCAGGCTTTACGATTGTAGACCAGTATCCTAAGGGAGGAGAAAAGCTTGCTGAAGGAAATGCAGTCTGTCTCTACAAAGAATAGGAGTGTATGATTATGAAACTTGGCGAATTACTGAAACTGGCAGGAATTGAAAACCAGGAAAATGCAGAACTTGAGATTACAGGCGTAAGCTATAACTCTCTCAAGACTCAGCCTGGCGAACTTTTTGTGTGCATCAGCGGTTTTAGCACTGACGGCCACAAATACGCAAAATCAGCAGAAGAAGCTGGTGCTGCAGCCATCCTGGCAGAACGTCCTTTGGACGAAATTGCAGTTCCGGTTATTATCGTAGAAAACGGCAGAAAGGCACTTTCTGCAGTATCTGCAGCTTTTTACGGCAGACCTTCTGACAGCATGAAGGTATATGGCGTAACAGGCACAAACGGAAAGACAACAATCTCTTATCTCCTTCGTGCCATCGTGGAGGCCGCAGGCCACCAGTGTGGTGTACTTGGTACTATTGCGTACGTTTACGGCGGTAAGACTTTCGAATCAGTAAATACAACGCCAGAATCATTCGAACTTCAGAGAATGTTCCACGAAATGAAAAACGACTACAGCATTGATTACTGCGCTATGGAAGTTTCATCTCATTCTCTTGCTCTTTCCAGAACAGACGATATTTCATTTGATTACAGCGTGTTCACAAACCTTACACCTGATCATATGGACTTCCACACTGACTTCGAAGACTATTTTGCTGCAAAAAAGAAACTTTTCCAGCAGACTTCAGGTACAAGTGTAATCAATATAGATGACGAATACGGCAAAAGGTTGTATAATGAACTGTTTGCGGAAGGTAAAAATGTGTTCTCATGCAGTGTAGATGACGAAACTGCGTATTACAGAGCTGTGATAAAAGATACTTCTGCGGCAGGCACAAACGCAGATATTTTTGCTGGCGAAAAAATGCTGGGCTCATTAAAAATCAACACACCTGGCAGATTTTCAGTTGCAAACGCAATCTGTGCAATCGGTGTAACTATGGAATCTGGTATTTCATGGGAAGCTGCAAAAGCCGGCATCGAAGAAACAAGAGGTGTATCAGGCAGATTTGAAAGCGTAGAAAACAGCCACGGCATTCCAGTAATTGTTGACTATGCGCACACACCTGACGCACTTGAAAAGATTATAAAGACTGCCAGAGAGTTTACTACAGGCAGAGTAATAACAGTATTTGGCTGCGGCGGTGACCGTGATGCCACTAAGCGCCCTGTTATGGGCAATATTGCAGGCACATATTCTGATTTCTGCGTTGTTACAAGTGACAACCCTCGTACAGAAGATCCATATAAGATTCTTGATGACATCGTTCCTGGTGTAGAAAAGACAGATTGTCCGTACGAAGTAGTAGAAGACAGAAGAAGAGGCATCAAGCGTGCTCTCAAGGAGTGGACTCCTGGCGATACAGTTATCATCGCAGGCAAAGGCCACGAAAACTACCAGATCATCGGCAAAGTAAAACACTATTTTGATGATAAGGAAACTGCTCTGCAGATAATCGAACAGGAACTTTAGGAGATAGATTATGAAAAAGTTGACAGCCGCTCAGGCTGCAGTTTACGCCGAAGGCGTTGTTTACTGCGGTCCTGATGACAATGTAGCGGATTCAGTTGAAAGAGACTCACGCAAAGCAGGACCGGGTTCTATATTTGTAGGTCTTGCCGGTGAGATAAACGACGGCAATGATTTTGCAGAAGCCGCTTACAGCAACGGCTGCCGCATGTTCTTACTCTCTCGCAGAGATGTCTGTGACACAATGAAAGAAAAATACTCTGACGCGTCAGTGATATTTGTTGAGGATACCCTCGCGGGTATGCAGAAGCTTGCAAAAAAATACCTTGCAGACTGTGACATTATCAAGGTTGCAGTTACAGGCAGCACCGGCAAGACTTCAACAAAAGACATGCTCAGATGTATTTTTGAGTCAAAGTACAGAACTATCAGCAACTTTGAAAATTACAATAACCATATAGGTGTTCCTCTCACAGTATTTAATGTTCAGGAAGACACAGAAGCAGGCATTTTTGAAATGGGCATGAACCACACTGGTGAGATTGAAGTTCTCGCTGATATAGTGCGCCCTGAAATTGCCGCTATTACAAACGTGGGTATTTCCCACATCGGAAATCTCGGAAGCAGAGAAAACATCCTTGCTGCAAAGCTTGAGATCACTGCTTTTATGGATTCAGATTCTACTCTCGTCTACAACGTGGACAACGATATGCTCTGCAGCATTGCCGGTCAGGATACTGTTTATCAGGCGGTTCAGGCTGGTGCAGAGGCGGATGCCGGAGGCATCGTGATCTCTGACGTCGTTGACAGCGGAGATAAGGGTATTGATTTTGTGCTTACAGCTGGAGGAGAAAGTCAGGCATTCCATATTCCTGTACCTGGCGCTCATAATGCGTGGAACGCTTCTCTCGCAGTAGGTTGCGGTCTCAAGTATGGTATCTCACTTGCGGATGCTGCTGAGGCTCTCAAAAATCTTTCTATTTCAGGAAACAGACTCAATGTGCAGGAATCCCATGGCATCAAGATTATCAACGATACTTACAATGCCAGCCCGGATTCTGTAAAGGCGGCGATAGATGTTCTGACTGCTACAAAGTGCACAAGAAAAGTTGCTCTTCTGGCGGATATGTTTGAGCTGGGTGAAAACTCAGATTCATTCCACCACGAAGTAGGTGATTATGCCGGCGAAAAGAGCACAGATCTCGTTATCACTATCGGCGAAAATGCACAGCATATAGCTGCAGGTGCGGCAGCAAAAATCGGCTTAGACAGAGTTATCAGCTTTGCTGACAGCCAGGCCTTTTATGAGGCGGCACACGACATCATCAGAAAGGGCGACGCGATTCTGGTGAAGGGTTCCCATGGCATGCGCATGGATAAAGTCGCAGAATATTTACTGAAAGCAGGAGCTTGGCATGAATAATCCATTACAGATCATAATAACCATCGCAGTAGCGTTCATAATATCAGCTATCCTCGGACCTATCGTAATTCCGGTACTCAGAAGGATAAAGGCTGGTCAGAGCATCAGAGAGGACGGGCCTCAGGCTCACCTTTCAAAGGCAGGTACACCGACAATGGGCGGTGTGATGATTATCCTTTCGGTTGTCATCACTTGCATCTCAGTGGGCAGAGGTTTAAACGGCGATATGGCGATTCTTCTCCTGTCTTTCATCCTCTGTGGCGGTATCGGTTTCTTTGACGACTTTATCAAGGTTGTTAAAAAGAGAAATCTGGGCCTTACAGCAAAGCAGAAGCTGCTGTTCCAGATTGTAATCGCGGTAATCATCGCATTCTATCAGTCAAAGGTTTCAGTTTACGGCACAAGCATCTACGTTCCGATCTGGAAGGATTACCTCAACCTCGGCTGGTTCTACATACCTTTCATAGCTTTCGTTCTCGTAGCTATGGTAAATGCAGTAAATCTCACAGACGGCCTCGATGGTCTTGCCAGCGGATGTACAGTTATTGTAGCGCTTTTCCTGGCAATCGTAGGCGGTTCATTAGGATACACAAGCCAGACTATTTTCTCTGCAGCTATCGCAGGTGCTTGTCTCGGCTTCCTGCTCTTTAATCGTTATCCTGCAAAGGTGTTCATGGGTGACACTGGTTCTCTTGCTCTGGGCGGAGCCCTGGCAGTAGCAGCTATCATGATGAACATCGAACTTATTCTTCCTATCGCAGGTGGCGTGTTTGTAGCAGAATGTCTCTCAGTTATTATCCAGGTTGCTTGCTTTAAAAAGACAGGCAAGAGAGTGTTCCGTATGGCGCCTCTCCATCATCATTTTGAACTTGGTGGCTGGAAAGAAACAAAGGTTGTTCTCGTATTCTGGAGTGTGACACTTCTTCTTTGTGTCCTCTCAATGTTTATGCTTTAATCGGGAAAGAAGGAATACCTTATGAAGAAAAATGCAGAAAATATAAGAGCGCTGGTTATCGGTCTCGGCCGTTCAGGCAGAGCGGGGGCAGAAGCCCTGGTAAAACTGGGTGCTGAAGTTGACGTATATGACGGAAATGACGATGTGGAAAAGCGCCAGTGGGCGGCAGGCATCGGAGCTTCTGCAAGTTTTGGGGAGAGCCCTGCCCATGTTGATGGGTACGATATGATGGTTCTCAGCCCAGGTGTTCCTACAGACAAGCCGTATGTCATACAGGCAGAGGAGGCAGGCGCCGAAATCATAGGCGAACTGGAACTGGCATATAGATATGGTAATGGCCGTTATATCGCTATTACAGGCACAAACGGAAAGACAACAACAACAACCCTGGTTGGCGAAATCTTTAAAAATGCAGGCAAAAAGACAGAAGTGGTAGGCAATATCGGTGTTGCCGTAATGACTCGTGCCATGGACGTCTCCGACGACACGTATCTGGTAACAGAATGCAGCAGTTTCCAGCTGGATACTACTGTTCATTTCAGACCGCAGGTGTCAGCACTTCTCAATATTACGCCTGATCATCTGGATCGCCACAAGACAATGGAAAATTACACTCTTGCAAAGGCTAAGATCTTTGCAAATCAGAGTGCTGATCAATATTTTGTATATAACGCTGATGACGAACTGGTTGCAGAAACAGTTAAGAACTGCAAGGCTATGCCTGTTCCTTTCAGCAGAAGAAAACAGCTTGATTTCGGTGCGTTTGTAAAGGACGGAAACATCGTTATCAGGGACAAGAATGTAAACTTTGTAGTCTGCAGAGCTGACCAGCTTAAGATACCTGGTCTCCACAACCTGGAAAACGCTCTTGCAGCGGCAGCTATCGCATATTTTGCAGGTATCGGTGTAGATGTTATCGCTTCTTCTCTTAAGAGTTTTGGCGGTGTTGAGCACCGTATCGAAGATTGCGGTACTGTAAATGGAGTAAAATATATCAACGACTCAAAGGGCACAAATCCTGATGCAGCTATAAAGGCTGTAATTTCCTTTGAAAACGTTATTCTTATAGCCGGAGGCTATGACAAGGGTGCTTCTTATGATGAGTTTATTGCAAGCTTTGAGGGCCGAGTAAAAGAACTGGTTCTCATGGGTGCAACTGCTCCAAAGATTAGAGAAGCTGCAGAAAAGGCAGGATTCAAAAATATCCATATGGTAAAGGACATGAAGGATGCTGTAGAGACTTCTTCAAAGATCGCTGTAAAGGGCGATACTGTTCTCCTTTCACCTGCATGTGCAAGCTGGGATATGTATAAAAAATTCGAAGATAGAGGAGATGACTTCCGTAACTGCGTGAAGGAGCTCCGTTAGTTAGTACCGGAGGACTTGAATGAGATCTGAAAAGACCCAGAAGAGGTTTGATAAGGCGAAAAACAAGACACTTGTACAATTTAATAAAAGCCGTATTAGAACGTCCGAAGCAGTAAGATCGGGGGATTTCTGGATTACTGCCCTGGTGCTTGGTCTCGTTACTTTCGGGGTAATCATGGTGTTTAGTGCCAGTTATTATTACGCTATAAACAAAGGCTATTCTCCGTATCATTATCTCATCAGAGGTACTGCCTGGGCGGTTATTGGTACGATGTCCATGCTGTTTATGGCCAGCTTTGACTATCACAGATTTAAGGGGCGATTCTCGACTTTTATCCTTATAGTGGGTATCATTCTGCTGTTGCTGGTATTTACTCCTTTAGGCGTAACACTTAACCATGCAACAAGATGGCTCAATCTGGGTATTGCGACTATCATGCCTGGTGAATGGGCAAAACCGGCCTGTATTGTATTCGTAGCGGCATTCCTGGGCAAAGATCCAAGACTGATACATAATTTTTCTAAAGGTATTTTGCCTGTTGTAGGTGTCATGGGTGTATGTGCAGGTCTTATCATGCTTCAGCCAAACACAAGTACAGCGGCGACACTCTGTATGATTATCTGCGGTATGCTCTTTGTTGCGGGCATCAGATGGAGATATATCATTGGGGTAGCAGTTGCTGCAGCCGGTGCCTTTGCGTACTTTATTTTATCTGACGAAGGCGGTTACCGAATGGCTCGAGTAACCAGCTTTAGAGACCCGTTTGCTGATGCAATGGGTGGCGGTTATCAGGTAGTTCAGGGCCTGCTGGCTATGGGTTCAGGTGGCCTTTTTGGTAAAGGTCTGGGCAAGAGTATGCAGAAAACTCTATATCTCCCAGAACCTCAGAACGACTTTATCCTTGCTATCATCGGCGAAGAACTTGGCTATATTGGCCTTATGCTTCTGCTTATCGCGTACCTGCTTCTCATCTGGAGATGTGTAAAGGTATCTATGAATGCTCCTGACATGCTGGGCACTCTGCTGGCATCAGGTGTAACACTGATGATCTCACTGCAGGTAATACTTAACATCATGGTAGTAACATCAATGATGCCTCCTACAGGTGTTATTCTTCCGTTCGTAAGCTGGGGCGGTAACGCGCTGATTATATTTATGGGATGTATGGGTATTGTACTTAACGTGTCGAGACATTCGACAAAGTAGGAGACAGCTATGAGAGTTATCATGACAGGTGGCGGCACAGGTGGTCATATTTATCCTGCTATCGCCATTGCAGATGAAATAAAGAGACGCGACAAAGACGCGGAAATCCTTTTCGTTGGTGCCAGAAGAGGTATGGAAAAGGATATTGTTCCAAAGAATGGATATCCGCTTGAATTTGTAACTGTAAGCGGCCTTAACAGAAAACAGATCTGGAAAAACATTCAGACTCTTAAGGATTTAAAAAAGGGTATGGATGAGGCTAAAGCTATTATCAGAAAATTCAAGCCTGATATAGTTATAGGCACAGGTGGATACGTATGTGGCCCTGTAGTAAGGGCAGCTGCAAAGATGGGTGTAAAAGCATATATC
>JAFYUX010000110.1 GCA_017549385.1 Bacillota bacterium | reverse complement strand
TGCGAGGCCGTTGCTGCCGTCATAATCAAAATCAAATACTGAAGATTTTGTTGTGATGCCGTTTATAGAATAGTTTGAAGTAAGACCTGTGCTTTCAACATACTGTTCCATAGTCTTTGAGCCCATCTTCAAAGCCAGCTGAGCAAACACGCCGTTGCATGACTTGTTGAGTGCCTGCTCGAGATTCATTGTGCCGTGAGCATAAGGGCAGGTAACGATTGAACCATCAAGTTCTGTAGTGCCGTCACATTCGAAGGTCATGCTGTCGATATCTTTGATCTGCTCGAGAGCAGCAGTAGCTGTAATAAGCTTAAATACTGAGCCAGGAGTGTAGAGACCTGATGTTACATTGTTCTGGAAAACACCGTCAGGTGCATTATCCACATCAATGCCGTTTTTAGGATCATAAGTAGGGTTGCTCACCATGCAGATGATTTCCCCAGTCTTGTAATTGTAAATGCTGATGGCACCTTTATAATTACCGAGAGCTTTCCATGCTTGAGCACAGATTTCAGAATCGATAGTCAGGTAAATGTCTCTACCGCCACTGAACAAGGTCTTTGAGCCGGTAAAAATATTGTATCCTGTGAGCTTGTCGGCAAATACAGAAAATGCGCCTGTACCGATAACGCCTGCCGGATCACCTACCGAATGAAGAGTACCGCGCCTTATAGCAGAAGTCTTGTGGTATTTCCATCCATCTTCATAAGACGCCAGCACGACGCCTTCGGCGTCAAGAATACGTCCGCTGTTTAAAGTGCCGTCAGTGTAAAGGTGTTTGTTTGACGGGAATGCTGCCCAGTCACCACCTGAATTTACAAATTTAAATACGAAAAGCAGAGTACCCGCTAAAAGGAGTAGAGCCAGTATGATACAGATGATGGCTCTTGATGTTATTTTTTTCATCTGTCATCGCCTCCTTTGTAAGGGAATCTTTTCTTTCTTGGTGGTCTGCCTAACATCTCTTCCTGTGCAGGAGCCTTTCCCAGGAATTCGTCCTCGAAGAGGTCGAAACCTGATGGACTGCTTCTGAATTCGTCGTACAGGTTGAAGTCTGATTTTAGTGGTTCAAAACCGTCATCAAAATCAGGTACATCCATTTCTTCGAATTGTCTAAAGAAAGCGTCGATTTCTTCTTCTGGAGAGAGAGGCTGTGGTTCTGGAATCAGTTCTGGCTCAGGTTCTACCACTGGAGTAGAAGTCTTTAAGATAGCTGCCAGAGGGTCGTCAGGAACGTCACCAAGTTGAATTTTTTTCTTTACAGCAAAGCTTGCGTTCTGTCTTGTGTCGGATGCTTTTACGAAAGCAAGTAGACACCAGCATGTGATCATACTTGTACCACCGCAGGAGATGAACGGGAATGTTACCCCTGTCAGAGGGAGTATGTCAACTGATCCGAATACATTGAGGATAGTCTGGAACACAAACATGGAAGTTGCAGCGCAGGCTGCGATAGTGTAGTAGGACGATCTGCCGTTTCTTGTCACTCGGAATACGAAAATGGATAACGAGATGATGATAGCCACGGAGAGAAGGGCAATGATAAGTCCCCATTCTTCGCAGAGGATACCAAAGACAAGGTCGGTGTTTGCGGCTGCTATGTTATGCAGCCATCCTGTACCAGGACCTACACCTATAAGGCCGCCGCTGGCTGCAGCAGACATTGTTCTAACCTGCTGATAGCCCATACCGCTGGCATCTTCCCAAACGTGTCCCCATACTGCAAATCGTGATGCGATATATGGTTTGAATCGGAGTACCAGTGCGATAGCGGCAACTGTAGCACCGCAGATAAGTGTCAGTGTGGCGAAGTCGCCTGAACGCAGGAATGCGATAACAAGGAATACCACAAAGAATATAGCGGCTGTACCAAAGTCACCCATAACGGCAAGAGCCATGAGGCAGAAGCCTGAAAGGCACATAAAGCCAAAGAGGTTTTTCTTTACGAAGAGTCTATCAAGTGTGGCAGCTCCCGCAAAGATAAAACAGATCTTGGCAAGCTCTGAAGGCTGAACTGAAACACCCATGATTGAGATCCAGTTTTTTGCGCCAAAGAGGACCTTACCAAATACTATGTTGATGACAAAGAGTCCTATGGCTACTGCAGCCATAAAACGTCTTGTTTTTACTGTTCGCTCAAGATCGCTGAGATACCATCCCAGGAATATAAAACCTACAACGCCGATGCAGATGCATATCGCCTGTTTGAGCATGATGCCCGGTGAAGATGTTGCCGTGACTGCAAGGTTGAGTGTGCAGGCGAAAAAGGCCAGAATTTCCGGTTCGAAACCCGTCTGTCCAAGAGCTTTTGTAAACAGTACATAAATCCACATCACTGCAAAAAGGATGCCGTATCCTATAAGGACGTCCCTGATATTTTCTGGTCTTGTGATGATAAATTCTAATGTTGTGAGAACCTGGAAGATAGACAGAGTTACAAATGATGCCCAAGGTGGGAGAGGGCTGCTCTTTACGATACGTTTTCTCTTTTGAATTTCATGTTCCTGAAGAGTGATGGCTTCGAAAACAAATTCTACACCGCCGATGCCTATCACATCACCATGGCGCATG
>JAFYUX010000109.1 GCA_017549385.1 Bacillota bacterium | reverse complement strand
CTTAGGATCGGTCACGGCAGAAGTCATGATGACCTCATACTTCTTCCATTCCTTTGAGATGGCGATCTCGAACCATCAACTGGTTCTGTTTCTTACCCTTCAACAATGCGTATGTCAGTTCTCAAGCAGGACCACTTCGCATACGAAGAATTCACAGTTCTCGACACTATCATCATGGGTAACAAGAGACTCTACGATATCATGAAGCAGAAGGATGAGCTCTATGCAAAGGAAGACTTCACTGACGAAGATGGTATCCTCGCATCAGAACTTGAAGGCGAATTTGCAGAACTCGACGGTTGGGAAGCAGATTCTAACGCAAGCAGACTCGTTCAGGGTCTCGGCCTTTCTCAGGACATCCTCTACGAACAGATGTCTTCACTCACAGCTAAGGAAAAGGTAAAGGTTCTCCTCGCTCAGGCACTCTTCGGCAGTCCTGAAATCATCCTCCTGGACGAACCTACAAACCATCTCGATATTCAGGCTATCGAATGGTTAGAAGACTTCCTCATGGAATACGAAGGTCTCGTAATCGTAGTATCTCATGACAGACACTTCCTCAACACTGTATGTACAAACATCGTTGACGTAGACTACGGCAAGATCAAGATGTACGTTGGTAACTACGAATTCTGGTACGCTTCTTCTCAGATGGTTCAGAAGATGATTAAGGACCAGAACAAGAGAAACGAAGACAAGATCAAGGAACTCCAGGCCTTCATTCAGCGATTCTCTGCTAACAAGTCAAAGTCTAAGCAGGCTACAGCAAGAAGAAAGCTCTTAGATAAACTCACAGTAGAAGAAATGCCAGCTTCTTCTAGACGTTACCCATTCGTTGGTTTCACTATGGACAGAGAACCTGGTAAGGAACTCCTCACAGTTGAAAACCTCAGCAAGACTATCGATGGCGTAAAGGTTCTCAACAACGTTTCATTCAGAGTAAACAAGGGCGACAAAATCGCTTTCGTAGGCGAAAACGAAATCGCAAATACAACATTATTCAAGATCATCATGGGCGAAATGGAAGCAGACGAAGGTACATTCAAGTGGGGTACTACTACAAGCCAGTCTTACTTCCCACTCGATAACAACGAATTCTTCGATGGTTGCGACCTCAACCTCGTACAGTGGCTCAGCCAGTACACAGAAGAAACTACTGAAACATTCATGAGAAGCTTCTTAGGCAGAATGCTCTTCTCTGGCGATGATGTTTACAAGGCAGTAAAGGTTCTCTCTGGTGGCGAAAAGGTTCGTTGTATGCTTTCTAGAATGATGCTCTTCGGTGCAAACATTCTCGTACTCGACCAGCCTACAAACCATCTCGACCTCGAATCTATCACAGCTGTAAATAACGGCCTCATGGACTTCAAGGGCAATGTTCTCTTCGCGTCTCACGACCACGAGTTCATCAACACAATCGCAAACAGAATTATCGAAATCAGACCAGAAGGTATTGTTGACAGACTCTCTAACTACGATGAATACATCGAATGGAGAAAGGCTAATATCAACGACTAAGATAAACGCGCAAAAAAATGACTGTTGCAGAAATGCAGCAGTCTTTTTTTATTACTCAAAAAAGCAGATAAGCAAGTATTCCTTGGCGAGAGTACCCGTAATCTGCTCGTCGTTGTTCAGATTACAACTCGCTCACAAACTTTGGGAAACGACCCTGACTCAGCTTCGCTTCGAGGATCGTTTCGAGCCAAAGTTTTTGCTCGCTCTTTGTATCTTCACCACACTCCTCGCAACACTCGCCTACGGAATACATTGCTTATCTGCTTATCTTTGCCTAATTCAATCTCGACTTCATTTCTTTAAGTGCGTTTTTTTCCAGTCGGCTGACCTGAGCCTGGGATATTCCGATTTCATCTGCTACTTCTGTCTGGGTTTTGCCGTCAAAGAATCTCCTGTCCAGGATGTATCTTTCTCGCGGTTTGAGTTCCTTTATAGCCTCATACAGAGATATATTCTCCATCCACTTTTCTTCCCCATCTCTGTTATCTTTTATCTGATCCATGATAAACACTGTATCATCATTATCTCTAAATACCGGTTCGTATAGCGACACTGTATCTTGTATGGCATCCAGGGCTATCTGAACGTCTGTGGTATCCATTTCTATCTCTTTTGCAATTTCTTCTACAGAAGGATCCCGATCCAGCAGGTGGAGTAAATGTTCTCGTGCACGGAGTGCTCGGTAGGCTGTGTCACGCAGTGAGCGACTTACACGAATGGAATTATTGTCTCTAAGGTAGCGGCGGATTTCACCTATTATCATCGGGATGAATGTATTTTGTCGAAAATAGAGAAATCCCCTCCACTGGCTGGCGGCCTGTGAAGGGGATTGCGTTAAGAGTGAGTTTTATTTTAAGTTGTTGTTAAAAGTGAGTTTTGCTATTTTATATTTTATGCAGCTTCTTTGTGTTCTGCTGTGCCGAAACCTTCTTCTTCGGCGATGTCAGCTGCGATGTCTTCCTGTGACTCAACATTTTCAAGTGCCTGATTTGCAGTATCAAGAGCTGAAACCATAGAGCCAGTTGGATACCAAGTCCACTCAGCAGTTGTACTGAGATGAGTCTTTTTACTAGACATCTGAACTACTTCGATCTTGTCGCCAGGATCAAGGGAGTTGCCCTTTCTGCACATGATACGGCCTGAGTTGTATAACGTAGTCTTTACTTCTTCGCCATTGATAAAGATCTTGCTGGCCTTAGTGAAGTTTTCGCCTTCTACGTATATGAACTTGCCGACCTTTCTGATATCTGTAATGTTGATAGGATCGATACCCATCTTCATTTCTGTCTTTTCGTACTTGTCTGTACCACCAAAGGCATAGTCTCTGCCGTAGAGCATGTCATACTGGAGAGTATGGAGATCTGCAAAGAAGTCTGGATCATCAGCACAGTACTGGTGGAACTGAGTGATGATACCTGCATGCTTGTCGATCTGCTTCATGAGGTAAGGATAAAGCTCATATGCTGAAAGGTCTCTATCTCTTTCCTTTAAGCCGATATTGTCCCAGATAACATATTCTGTTTCGTAAAGGCTGCCGTTTTCCAAATCGCTTGCTTCGAATGCAAACTTTGGAAGGTGGTCACCGTAGATACAGAGAACTGTAGGTTCACCCTTTTCACCGAGAGCTGCAATCAGTTCACCAAGGAATGCATCCATACGGTAAATCTGATTTGTGAAATACTCGAAGCCTACGGCTTCTTCTGGGTTGAAACCTGTAACTGTAATCGTCTGAGTTTCGTCGATTACTTCAAGCGGATATTTGCCATGACCCTGAACTGATACCGCATAAACAAAATCCGGTTCTTCTGTGGAATCCATGCTCTTGAGGATTTCGCCTGTAAGGATAGAGTCATCCGCCCAGTTGAGTGGGTTTCTCTCTACGTCCTGCATGTATTCTACAGATGTGTATGAGTCAAATCCGAGATGAGGATATACGAGATATCTGCCGTAGAACTTACCTGTGTGATTGTGGATAGCATGTGTGCCATAGCCATATTCCTTAAGGTCAAATGCGATAGATTCGTCTGTTTCCTCACGGAGAATTGTTGTATATGGATACTCGCCAGGACCGAAGTTTGTCATCGGCT
>JAFYUX010000108.1 GCA_017549385.1 Bacillota bacterium | reverse complement strand
TTCACCCTGAGCCAGGATCAAACTCTTAATAAATGGTTTATCTAAAATCTTTCGATTTTAATATCTTAGCTCAAAACGCTATGCGTTTTTCGTGTTTCGTCCTCTATTTCTAGATTCAGAATTATTGTTTTTAAAATTTGAGAATTGTACTGGTTCCCATCCAAGCATACGTACTTGACGTATGAATGAATGAATTGTACTTACAAAATTTCTGTACTATGTAGTTTTCAATGTGCCGTCCGCTACTTCAGCAGCGAACTTGTTTATATTAACACGTCGTTTTCAACATGTCAACATCTTTTTTAAAAAGTTTTTTCTTTACGCTCACGACCATGTCGTTCAGCGGAAAGCTTTATCAATCTAACACACAACGATTCTCTCGTCAACTACTTTTTGAATTATTTTTTGTAGACAATTCAGCATAACATATCCTTGTCTGCAGACACTATTATCACCTGTTTCACAGTGTCCTATCCATCATAAATATAAACATATATAAAGGAGAGTTTTATGCTCACTACACTTTTTCGCGCAGCGTTACTATATATATTTGTAATCATCATTATCAGATGCATCGGTAAAAGCGGCTTGTCTACTTCCGATCCATTTCAGATTGTTATGACTCTTATGATCGCCGAGCTGGCCACCATCCCCATGGAGTCAGGAGACGTTCCTGTAGTAAACGGTATCGCAGCAGTTTCTATGGTAGCTTTTCTTTATGCAGTTTCCGCCTTTCTCTCCGACAGGAGTGAAAAGTTTAAGGTATTTCTAAACGGCAAGCCTGCGATCCTTATAGATAATGGAAACATCAATTATGATGAGCTGAAGAAATCAAACATTACCATAACGGATCTTGCAGAAATGATCAGACTTAATAACTCCGCCAGCCTTTCCGATGTTCTTTATGCGTATCTGGAAACCAACGGTGAATTCAGTATTCTGCTCAAACCCGAAAAAGCCCCTGTCACTCGTGAAGACATGGGAATCAGCAAGCCATTTCGTAACATGCCCTGCATCCTTATCTCCAACGGCACTTTCTATCGCGAAAATCTGAAGAAGACAAACATCACCGACAAACAGATATATAAGGTAATAAAACAGAAATCATTAGGCAAATTATCCGATATCCTTCTGTGCTTTTGCGATGAAGACAGACAACTCTACTTTTATATAATAGACGGCGCATCTAAAATACCGCCCGTTATCGTACAGGGAGACTCTTTATGAAAAATATCTTAATCCCCGCACTGCTCCTCCTCACCATCATCGGATTATGGTGGGGCGCTTCCACATATACAGAAAAAGCAGGCACGGACCTCAAAGAATCCATGCAGATCATCTGCGACTGCTCCGCAGACGCCAACTGGCAGCTGGCAGATAAAGAAATGGATACCTTTTTAAATGACTGGTCTAAAACTTCCAAAATATACGCCTTATATATGGATGAAAAAATTCTGCAGGCTATCGAAAATTCTGCAGAAAGATGTGATGCCTATATATATGCACGAGATTCTTCTTTAGCCTGCGGTGAAGCGGCAGAAATAATATGCAATCTCAAACTGGTTATGGGAGATGACCGTTTTGTCATCCCAGGGCTTATCTAATAATGTTTTACTGGACTATATATAATGATATAATTAAATTTAGTGCTTATTTGCATATAAATGAAAGGAGAAATTTATGGTTTTCAGTTCTGCGATATTCCTGTTCGTGTTTTTTCCGACAGTGTTTATCCTCTACAATGTTGCACCATCTTTAAAGATAAAAAATCTGCTGCTCACTGCAGCCAGTCTTATATTCTACAGTTTTGGTCAGCCAGAATATCTTATTCTGCTGCTGGCTTCTGTGGTGATAAATTACATATCCGGTTATCTTCTCTGCGGTAGCAGTGCAAACAGGAAAGCTGTTCTTGCTGTGTCCGTAGTACTTAATCTGGGTATTCTTTCTGTGTTTAAATATCTGGATTTTGCTATTCATAATATCAACTCCCTATTCGGAGCAGGTATCCCTATGGCGGGAATTGTTCTGCCAATCGGTATTTCCTTCTTTACTTTCCAGGGAATGTCTTATGTAATCGACGTTTATCGCGATCCATCACTGGGAACAAAGAATTTTGCAAAACTTCTTTTATATATATCATTTTTCCCGCAGCTCATTGCAGGGCCAATCGTAAAGTACCACGATGTGGCTGCTATGATCGATGACAGAAAATGTTCTATGGAGATGACCGCCAAGGGGCTGAGACGTTTTATCCTCGGTCTCACAAAGAAGCTTCTCTTTGCAAACGCCATGGGAGCCATTGCTGACCAGGTGTTTTCTCTGAGCGCCGAAGGGCTCGATGCCCGCATCGCATGGATCGGGGCTGTATGTTATTCGCTTCAGATTTATTTTGACTTTAGCGGTTACAGTGATATGGCTATCGGTATGGGTAAGATTTTCGGATTTACTTTCCTGGAAAACTTTGATCACCCTTATGTGGCCAGCACTATTCAGGATTTCTGGAGAAGATGGCATATCTCCCTTTCATCATGGTTCAGAGATTACCTTTATATCCCTCTGGGCGGTAGTTATTGCAGCAAAGGTCGCGCGGCGTTCAACAAGATTGTGGTCTTCTTTACTACAGGTCTCTGGCACGGAGCCAACTGGACATTTATCGTCTGGGGTATGTGGCACGGACTTTTCTCCATGCTGGAAACCATGGGTATCATCCCTGCAAAGAAACTTCAGAACAGATTTTTAGGTCACGTGTATACGCTGATGGTGGTTATGCTGGGTTTTGTCCTCTTCAGAGCTGACACTTTCGCTCAGGCAGGACTCATCTTTAAAAACATGTTTACCGGATTTACATTTACACCGGCAACAAACCAGATCCTTCACGACTTACTG
>JAFYUX010000107.1 GCA_017549385.1 Bacillota bacterium | reverse complement strand
TCAGATGTCAATGAAATGCTGTCGATTTTAGAGGCTACCGGTTATAAAGAACTGATGCTATGGGATATCAAGGGAAAGAGCAAGCTTGTGTATGTTGACAGTCTTATAGCCCATTCGCATAAGGCAATCAAAACTCTTACCAGTTATAAAGGCAGTGCCAGCTATGGCGTGCAGTCGCTGGAAAACGAGATTATAGCCAGTTTCAAGATCGAGCAGATTGACACTTCTCGAGAAAGTGTGCGTAAAATTCTTGCAGGACAGGCGCCAGTCACAAAAGGTGAGTACCGTATCTGGGGAATGAAAAAAGGATTCGAGTTCATGGCAGATCCTGCAAACAAAATCAGTGCCAACTCTGTACGTCAGCTCTACGAGATTGCGGTCAATCCATATCATGAGTTCGAAGAAAATAAGCTGGAGACAGGTCAGATGTATAGAAATGATACTGTGGAGGTCTTCGACCACGCAAAGCAGGTATCGCTTCATCGAGGTCTTGATGCAGATAAAATACCCGCATATATGGATGCACTTTTTAAGTTTATAGACAGCAAAGATGATATTGATGATCTTTCTAAAGCTGCCATAATACATTTTTATATAGCGTATGTTCATCCATATTTTGATGGTAATGGACGTATGGCCAGGATGATTCATTTGTGGTTTCTGCTGCAGAAGGGATACTCATCTACACTGTTTATGCCGTTTTCAGCCTTAATCGAAGGCTCGCGAAAAGCCTATTATGATGTATTTAAAATTATCGAAAACAATGCTGAGATAAGCGGTGTCATAGATGTGACTCCGTTTGTTCAATACATGCAGACTCAGGTATATGCGACGATAGGAGAGGCAACTTTTGAAAGCAATGTTTTAAATCAGTTTAAGCAACTTATCAATGATGGTGAAATTACAGAAAAGGAAAAGCAGTTGTTCCACTTTATACTGTTACATTACGGCGAAAACGAGTTTTCAACAAAACAGCTGGAAAAAGACTTTGGCAATTGTGCGTATGCAACCATCAGAGCATTTGTATTAAAACTTAAAGCTAAAAATATCCTGGATGTTAATGCATATAAAAACAGAAACAAATATTTTCTGAAAGCACCAGACGAAGTAGTAATCAAAGAAAATCAGATATAAACCGCTAGATACTGGTTGTTGCTCAGGCAGCAACCGGTTTCATTGTCGCCTCCTGTCGAATATGCACCTTATTTGACTACCGTTAAATATTGAGGGTTAAAGTCTTGCGATGATAAACTTCAGATAGGAAAAGTGGTAAAACTACTAATTCAAAAGGGGGAAATTAAAATGGTAAGAACAAATAGTAACGTGAGATATCTGGCGATATTTTCAGACATGATGAAAAAGTATCAGGAAAACTGCAGAACTCGTCTGGGCGAGTACAGCTTTACTCCAAACGAAACGTCCATGATGATCTGCCTGCTGAAAAATCCAGAGGTGGACACCGCAAAAGACATAGCAAAAAACATGGGCATTTCGCAATCGCTTATCTGTCGCTCGGTGGACTCGCTGACACGAAAGGGATTTCTTAAGGTTATCAGGGACAGCGAAGACCGCAGAATAAATCATCTAACTCTGCGCATCGACGATGACAAGCTGAAAAATATCCTGCTTTCAATGGATCACAGCTTTGAAAACATCATGGTGGACGGCGTCGCCGACGACGAGTTGGCAACCTTCCACAAGGTGGTTGAAAGAATGGCCGAGAACGTTGGGGTAGCAGCCAGCTAATATACTCAAGCCTCACACTTTATTTGTACACAGTTTAGGTAGTATAATATCTATATAATCGATGCGGGTTGTATCGATTTTGCAGACAAAGAGTTCACTATCTGATTTTCGTGTATAGATAGAGTGTGAGGTGTTTTTATGCTTAAAATACTGAAACAGGGTTCGTATATAAGTAGAGTAGAACGCGTTGGAGAAAATGAAGCGTACAGTGATGCGTCGCTCCTTTCCACTGATTATGAATGCGCAGTTCACATTAGATTTAATGTGGTGACATATGAGATTTTAGAAGCCAGCTGGGGAATCCATCGTGCTCCTGATATGAGCAGGCGCGGTCAGGGCTCTGCTCCGCAGCTTATAGGGGAGTCTGGATATATTTTTGACCAGAAAAATTCTGCAGCTGTTCTGCCGGATTATTCTGTGCCGGCAGAATCTCGTGGTGACGGAGTCACCGGAGAGTGGAAGATTATTCGTGAGCTTTTCCTGGAGGCGCTGAGAGGTGCATTTCAGGCTGAGTTTTTCCTGTTTAGGGAACGTGGATATGAGAGTACGGAGCAATTTGAAGGTGCATGGCAGGATGGTCGTGGGACTTATTGCAGACCATATACTGTGGCTATGCCGACGCCGGACCAGTGGGTGCGTTCACGCGATGCAAAGGAGCATGTGAGAGATAACTGCATTTATTCCAAGTATAAAAATTTTACGTTTATGGATGCGGGTAAGGATGAGGCTGGCGCTGAGCTGGTTTATGCTCTGGGGACTTACAGCGATACCCTGCACGAGATGAGCGGAGAGATGACTTTCCGTCGTGGGGATGGCGTGATTACTGATTTTGATATTAATGTGGTGCGCGTGCCGTTTCCATCCTGCAGCGATCTGGATCACACTCATGCTGAGGATTTTGTGGGCAAGGATATCCGTGCTATTAAAAAGAGAGAAGTTGGAAAAATTCTGGGCGGTGCCCTGGGATGCTTCCATTTTGTTGATATAGTTGCAGATCTGACAGAGATGTCGAGAGATATTTAAATGAATCGTCACAGCGTAAAAGCTGCACCTGGACGACCTGTCGCCAGTACAATACATAAAATCAAAAACCTCCCGGAGTGGTATGAAACCGACTCCAGGAGGTCTTTTTTTAGGGACGCGGCTCTGCGAAAAGACATGAGAAAATGTCGATTATTGAGCCATCTGCCAGAGGAAACCAACAGGCAGGATCAGACTCCATGTTAGTTGGCCCCACTCTTTCGCAGGCTTTGTTCCTTTCATTAAGTAAGACGGCAGTTTTGGGAAAATGGTTTTATAAAAAGTGAAAAAAGATTGAAAAAATTTTAGACGAATAGCTCTGATTAAAACTAGCGGTCCTTCGGGGCCGTTTTGTTTTAGTTACAGGATGTAAAAATATGTAAAATGTAATTGCGTAGTCAAATACAAGATGGTAAAATATGGAATGAGGATGCCGTTTGGCGGTCGGTCACCGACTTGGAAAAGGAGGTGATGTTATGGTTACATATACTGATTTATACCAATACACACTTGTATTGTTAAGTATAGTTTCCCTTTGTGTTGCAATCTTTTGCAGCAAAAAATAACAACGACCGTCTGCGCAAACAGACGGTCTAGAAAACGATAGATCGACCGTCGTACCAAAACGGCAATCCTTAACTACCTGTAGGATAACATTTTATACCTGCTAAATCAAGACGGACGCATAAAAATGTTAAAATCTTACAAGTGGTGGAAGCCGGTATAATGCCGGCTCTTTTTATTTATTTAGCAACCTTTGAATGTAAATCTGTAATATAATGTCTATAGTTTATCATTAACCAACCAGGAGATTTTACATGGATATTAACACAATCCGTCGCGCGCAGCAGGGCGACGAGTTTGCAATAAACGACATATACGAAGCTATGTACAAGCGCGTTTACTATCTCACATATAAGATCGTGGGAAACGCAGAAGACGCAGAAGACGCAACACAGGAAACTTTTATCTCAGCATTTAAAGCGCTGCCGGGACTGACAGATCTTGACTCATTTAAGTCATGGCTCTTCCAGATTGCGGCAAACCGCAGCCGCGACGTGCTCAGAAAGAATAAACGCCACGAAACT
>JAFYUX010000106.1 GCA_017549385.1 Bacillota bacterium | reverse complement strand
TTTCAGATTCGCGTAAACGCATAACCATCTGCTGTAAAACCGGTGAGGTTTCCGGAATCTCCTTTTTCTGTGCCGCCGTAAACTCCAGAGCCTCCGAAATATTGCCACCGTTCATCCTGTAGGCCGATAACAATATCGACAGCATCTTTGTCCCCTCCCCGGAAACCTTTGATCTTGCGATTTCACATCTGAGTCGCAAGAGCCCGTAAGGCATAAACCCTGCCGCCACAGAAAACACGAGACACATGCCGGCAGGCAATGGCCTTACGGTCATATACATAACAAACACAGCAGCTGCCACGGACACAGCTACAAACACCTCCGGCTCCATCCTCCACTTGCGCGGCAGCAGCTGAAAAAGATCCCCCAGGTGTACCTGCAGAGCAGTCTGTTTTTTCCTGCTCCTCTTTCTCCTGGCAAGACTCCTCCGCAGTACCACCTTTTTCACGGCGGCCTCCATGTCTTCCCATAAAACCAGCATGCCGCCAAGAACGAAAGCTGCCAGCACAAACAGATCAACATTCTCTGATAATAGCTTCACCATCTTTGCCACCTCCCAGCTTCATCAGCAATTCCCTGAAAGCTTTAAAAGTTTCAGCATCCTCATCCATGCCATCCCTGACTTTTTCCAGGGAAACACTGCTGAACCATTTCCAGCTGTCAGTAATCACATCGTACTGCAGCACAGGCCTGTACACTATTCGGCCCAACTCCTCATCGAATGTAATCTCATATATGGACTTGAGCCTCTTCTGGCTCTTGTCCCTGAGCTGCACAAAATGAAAAATATAATCAAAACTCTTTGCCACTGCTCGAGCTGTCAGCTTGAGATCGCCGCCCAGAGACTTCACTATCTCTGCAGCAGCATCATGACAGAAGTCACAGGGCTGCCTTTCGTGAAAAGTCATCTTTAGTCTTCTGTTTCCCTTTGATGCAGTCTTTACGGCAGTATCCAAGGCAATACCATCTCTGGCTTCCGCTATGATGAAATAGTCTGCATCACTTCGCAGAAGACGTTTTACGATGCCTTCAAGCTCCTTTCCGTCAGCCAGCAACTGCACAACAGGAGCATCAGGCATCAGCTTGTGCATCCTTATTTCAGGATCCGTCTCCACCATTACACCTTCCAGGCAAGGATCTTCGTAACTCTGCCAGGTGGATAGAAAAGATGATTTTGATGTGCGGACTGCACCGGAAAATACAACGTTATAACCAAGCTTTACCATGTTTCTGAAAAGTTCAGGACTCTCCTTTGGGATGGTTCCTCTGGCCACCTGTTCGTCAAAAGTAAATACAGGTAAAACATATCGTCTGAAAATCATCACGTCCTGATCATGTTTTGTCATGCTTCCCCTAAAGACAGTAACTCGAGTTCCATCAAGAAGATAAACTTCGTAGACATCAGAATCCATTCTCTCCTCTGGTGACCCCAGAAGAAAAGCCCGGACCATCTGCTGTCTCCTCTGTAAATTTATCTTTTGGGGTTGCAGAACCATCCTGCCCTGATGGAGAAAATACACTCTATCCCCGATAATCTTTGCCGAGCTGCTCTGGGCATACTTTTCCTCAAACCACTCAGCAAGGCCGCACAATCCCCAGTTTTCGTGATATATCCCACTCTCCAGAGACTCATACCACTGAGGATACTCAGTGTCTTCAAATCCCATCTCTTTTACAAATCCTCTGATGCGCTCCAGAAAATAGCTGACTTCATTTTCGTATCCAATAATAGCTTTTTTCTGAATATTTAAAGCAGTGTGCATGTCAGGATATTCGTTTTGCCATGCCATATCAAAACGCTCTCTTATTTTCTGGCAAACCTGCATAAACCCGGGAGACCCCTTTTGAATTTTATCCACCGGCGCAGGCACCGATGTTTCCTGACTGCAGTTTTCATACTTTTTAAGGTAATCCGTCAGATAGAACCTATTCGCCATAATCTGCGTTTCCTTTCCAGAGAATCTCTATACCCAGCCTGCCTGCTTATGTACTCCGCCAGACTGTTTATATCAACTCTGTAATTATCATTTCGATATTCAAGGAGACTCTTATGATCTATCTCGGCCTGCCTGCAATACCCTGCAGTCCTGATAATATGAAACATATCTTTTGTACGCCCCAGTCGCTCAGATATGTAATCAATATCATAAGGATCCGCCGGGAAAAATCTGTTTATGAGTATCCGATCAAAATTAATGCCAAGCTTCTCGTAAAGCCATTCATTCTGTTCGTAACCTTTCAAACCGCTCTCACATTGAGAAATCACCATGTACTTTTTATCGCTGCCTGTCATAGCCCCTAGTGCAAGACCATCATCAAGATCACTACCGGTATCACAAACAACAAAATCAAACTGCTCTTTTGCTACCCCTATCAGATACTCAGACATCTCTGGCAGATATTCTCTACCTACTACAGAATCTGTCAAACCAGTCACCACATAAAATCCGTCCTTGTATCTGCATCTCATCTTTAGTTCTTCTGCTGTCAGAGTCCTGCTGACAATATGAAGTCTCAGGTCCTCTATACTGCAGGTTTCTTCCGAAAGATACTCCGCTCCTGATCTGCTGTTGAGACATAATAGCAGCACCGTCTTTTCCGGATGCATTTTAACAAGTTCCTGACACACAGCCAGAGACGTCATAGTCACCCCTGATTTTCTGTCACTGCCGTGAAAAGCAAGAACATTTCCCATACTTACCACCTTTTCTAGAACACCTGAACTATAGTCAATCCTGAGTCAGACACAGTGACGTAATCTATAATCTTTGCGTACTCCTGACTCGTACAGATAATCTCTACACTGCTGATCTTATAGTTGCTGTCTTCTCTATCCACCGGCTCATCATTTTTCAGCGACTCAAGATTTTTAACTTCTCGATCAGAGGAGTCTTTTACAAATGCCACGGTAAACTCACCCAGCTCTTCTTTTCCGGAATTGCCATAAATCTTTACACGGTCACCCCTGCGCAGCGAACTGCTGACCATGTCGATCATCTTGCCTTTTATAGCAAATATAGACTCATCACCACTTATAACCAGATCTCCTTCTTCAGCAACAAATGCCTTGTTTAGCTGAGCCCCCTGAGGAATATACTGTCTGGCTGTCTTTCCGACTAATGCATCAATAGCCTCACCAGCAACAGCCCCTGCGATGACGTCGTCATCATCAATACTGACAACTCCAAGATTTTCTCGTGTAAGCTCTTCCCCTGATCTTATATCTTTTACAGCTACCACCAGATCTTCTCTAAATACCAGTTCTCTGCCTTTTACCTCCCAAAAGATAAAAGTGGATACAGAAACGGCAATCAGCAGTATCCCTACTATCAATCTCACATTTTTAACTTTCACGCCCGCCCCTTTCTGACATATTTTTACTGTCTTTTTCTGTAAACACATATTAACTCGATTTACATTTTCTGTCAATCAGTTTTTTAGAAAATTCTTCCAGCAAGACTGAATCATCATTGCCAAACCTGCTCTCTACAAATCGTGTTGCGCGTAGCCATCGGGTAATCAAAAAATATAAAAGAGCTGCTGCACGTAAGTGCAACAGCTCTGCTTTTTATCAATATATTTTTTCTTGAGTCAGATTTCGATTTATGATTATTCGCCCATGAGAGCTACCAGTTCTTTTACTCTGGCATCTACATCCTCTGCACCAAATACGGCACTGCCTGCCACAGCGATATCTACGCCTGCTTCGCAAACTTCTTTCATGTTGCCGAGACCAACACCGCCGTCGATTTCGATTACGAAATCAAGACCTCTTTCCTTACGGATAGCGTCGAGTTCTTTTACCTTGCGGAGAGTCTGCGGGATGAATTTCTGGCCGCCAAAGCCAGGGTTAACTGACATAACCAGTACCATATCCACGTCT
>JAFYUX010000105.1 GCA_017549385.1 Bacillota bacterium | reverse complement strand
TTGAGTACCTTTGGAGCCTGTCTGAGGTACCAGTTGTCAGCCTTGTTGCCTGCGAGTCTTGTGCAGTGTACTCTTGACTGCTGACCAGCACCGATACCGATAGCCTGGCCACCCTTTGCATAGCAAACTGAGTTAGACTGAGTGTACTTTAATGTGATGAGTGAGATGAGAAGGTCTCTCTTTGCATCCTCTGTGAGGTCCTTGTTTGCAGTTACGATGTTCTGGAGGAGTTCGTCTGTGATCTCTACTTCGTTTCTGCCCTGTTCGAATGAGATACCAAATACCTGCTTTACTTCTGTTGGAGCTGGTACATAGTTTGGATCCATCTTGATTACGAGGTAAGAACCCTTTCTCTTGCCCTTGAGGATTTCGAGAGCCTTTTCGCTGTATGATGGAGCGATAACGCCGTCAGATACTTCTCTTGCGAGGTATGCTGCTGTTGCTTCGTCACATTCGTCAGAAAGTGCTACGAAGTCGCCGTAAGAAGACATACGGTCAGCGCCTCTTGCTCTGATATATGCTGTAGCCATAGGAGTAAGTTCTACGCCTTCAACAAAGTAGATCTGCTGAAGTGTTTCGTCGAGAGGAACTGCTACTGCTGCGCCTGCAGGTGATACGTGCTTAAAAGAAGCTGCTGCAGGAAGGCCTGTAGCCTTTTTGAGTTCCATAACCAGCTGCCAGCTGTTGAAAGCGTCTAAGAGGTTGATAAAACCTGGCTTGCCGTTTAAGATCTCGATTGGAAGTTCGCCTTCTTCCATGAAGATACGTGCAGGCTTCTGGTTTGGATTACATCCGTACTTTAATTCCATCTCTTTCATTTTTAGTCTCCTTAAGGTGTTGTGGTATTTTAAGCTTAAAATCGATTTTCGTTACAACTGCTCAGTGAAATCTCCCTGAAGATACAAAAAGACCATCTGAGCACTTCCATATGCCCAGACGGTCGGCTTTTCTTACAAATTATACTTCACGTGGTCAATTCCACTTTTTCCGTCAGTCGTATAACTTGAGTTTATCTTACCATTAAATCGTAACTTCGACAACAGTAATTTTTATATTATTTTACCTTGTTAACGTAATCGAGAGCGTTAGCTTCCCAGTCTTCTGCCTTGTGCATTCTTCTGAGTTCTACGTAAACATCAGCGTTCTTCTTGCCGCCAGCTGCTTCTGGTGGGAGTTCCTTCTTAACCTTGCCAGGTACGCCAACTACTAAAGAGTTAGGTGGAATAACTGCGCCGCCTGAAACTACAGCACCTGCTGCGATGATAGAGTTTGCACCGATAACTGCGTTATCCATAACAACAGCACCCATACCTACGAGTACGTTATCTTCGATAGTAGCACCGTGAATGATAGCGCCGTGGCCAAGGCTTACACCATTACCGAGAGTACATGGAGAATTTTCTGTTACATGAACAACTACGTTGTCCTGAACATTGCATCTGTCACCGATCTTGATGAGGTTGAAGTCGCCTCTGAGAACTGCATTGTACCAGATACCTACTTCTTCACCGATTTCTACGTTACCGAGAATAGTTGCGTTTTCAGCGATAAATGCTGATTCTGCAATCTTGCCCTTGCTGCTGAGCTTAATCATCTTAACACCTCTGCGGAAAATATCCGCTTCTTTCATTCAAAAAATTTCTTATTAATTTAAGTGCACATTTAATATGCTTAACGTATAAATTATGCTATATCTTATTCTACGTTGTCAAGTGCGTTGAGGATCGCTGGAATTACCTTGTAGAGGTCGCCAACGATACCGTAGTCAGCTACTTCGAAGATAGCTGCACTTTCGTCCTTGTTGATAGCTACGATGCACTTTGAGTCCTGCATACCAGCGAGATGCTGGATAGCGCCTGAAATACCGCAAGCGATATAGAGGTTTGGACGTACAGTTGTACCAGTCTGACCAACCTGATGGCTAGGAGCAATCCAGCCAGCGTCAACAGCCGCACGGCTTGAGCCAACTACGCCGCCGAGTCTGTCAGCGAGCTTTTTGATAAGTTCGAAGCCTTCTGGACCGCCGAGACCGAGACCGCCAGATACTACAACGTTTGCATCTGTGAGAGAAACAGCTTCTCTTACTGACTTAACAATCTTGAGAACCTTTTCTCTGAGTTCGCCTTCTTCGAAAGAAACCTTGAGCTCAGTCTTTTTACCCTTGGCATTCTTTACGTACTCAGCCTTCTGCATGATACCAGGACGTACAGTCGCCATCTGAGGTCTGTGATCTTCGCAGATGATAGTAGCCATGAGGTTGCCGCCGAAAGCAGGTCTTGTCTGCATGAGCTTCTTGTCTGTTGGATCGATATCGAGCTTTGTACAGTCAGCTGTAAGACCTGTGTTGCACTTTACAGCAATGCTTGGACCAAGGTCTCTACCGATATGAGTAGCACCGAGGAGCATGATTTCAGGCTTGTACTTCTGTACAGCTTCGAAAATAACCTTTGTATATGCGTCAGTAGTATAATTTTTTAATTCTGGAGCATCAGCCACGAATACTTCGTCTACACCGTAACCGATAAGTTCATTTGCCTGCTGGTCAATGTTGTGACCGCAGATGATAGCACATACTCTGCAACCGATATCAGCAGCAAGTCTCTTTGCTTCGCCGATGAGTTCGATTACTACAGGCATGATGCGGTTTTCACGCTGTTCTGCAAATACCCAAACATCGTGGTAATCCTTGATGTTGATACCAGTATTTTTCTTTACGTCTACCTTTTCGAGAGCGCCAAACTTACAGCTCTCAACGCAGACACCACAGTCAACGCAAGTATCTCAGAAAACAGGAAGTCTGTCTTTCATAGAGATAGCTTCAAATGGACAGCTCTTTACGCAAAGAGAACAGCCCTTACATTTGTCTTTAATAACATTAATAGCCATTCTTACTGTCCTTTCTGTAATACATGAGTGTCAAAAAGCTTGTTAACAAGGCTCTGTGCCATTTCGTTTACAGTACCATCAAGCATTTCGCCTGCACCCTTTGGAGGTGGTGTAAAGCTTCTGAATACCTTTGTTGGGCTGGCATTGTGGCCACAATCAGCTGGATCTAATTCGAGATCAACTTCGTCCCATACAGTGATTTCTTTCTGATAAGCCTGTTCGATACCGATAACAGTCATGTATCTTGGCTTGTTGAGTTCCTTTACTGCAGTGAGAACGCAAGGTCTCTGCACGTCAAGGATTTCATATCCGTCTTCGAGCATACGCTCGATAATAACGCTCTTTTCTCTGATTTCTCTGATGCCCTGAACATATGTAGCGATCGGGAGACCGAGTCTCTGAGCAACCTGAGGACCTACCTGAGCAGTGTCACCGTCGATAGCCTGACGACCAGCGAAAATGATATCAAAATCACCGATCTTTTTGATGCCTGCGGCAACAGTTGTGCTTGTTGCGCAAGTATCAGCACCACCGAAAGCTCTGCTGCTGAGGAGATAAGCATCATTAGCACCCATAGCGAGACATTCTCTGAGGGCATACTTTGCCTGTGCAGGACCCATAGTCACTACACTTACTGTTGAACCAGGGTACTCTTCTTTTAACTGGAGAGCAGCTTCTAATGCGTTTGCATCGTCTGGGTTGAGGATACTTGGCACGCCATCTCTCATCAGAGTTCCCTTTAACGGATCTATCTTAATTTCATTAGTATCAGGCACCTGCTTGATACATACGACAATCTTCATAATAAAACTCCTTTACATTAACTATTTGCCTAAGATCTGGCTTGAGATAACCATCTGCTGAACCTGGCTTGTGCCTTCGTAAATAGTAAATACTCTGCAGTCTCTGTAAAGTCTTTCGATCTTGAAACCGCGAACGAAACCGTAACCGCCGTGGATCTGAAGCGCCTTTGCAGCAACTTCGTTACAAATTTCAGAAGCATAGTACTTAGCCATAGAAGAAGCTAATGTGCTGTTGCCGCCTGTATCCTTTGTAACCGCAGCATCGTAAACGAGTTCTCTAGCAGCCTTAACCTTTGTTGCCATATCAGCAAGCATAAAAGCAATGGCCTGGTGTTCGCAAAGATACTTTCCGAACTGTTTTCTTTCTTTTGAATACTTGATAGCTTCGTCGAGACATGCCTGAGCAACACCTAAAGACTGAGCAGCTACACCGATACGACCAACGTCAAGAACCTTCATGGCATCCTTGAAGCCAGAACCGATTTCGCCGAGAATATCGTCCTTGTGTACTCTAACGTCTTCGAGAATGATATCACTTGTTGCACAGCCTACGAGACCGAGCTTCTGCTCTTCCTTACCGAGGCTCACGCCTGGAAGTTTCATGTCTACGATAAATGCTGTCATGCTCTTTGCACCCTTTGCAGGGTCAGTGTTTGCGTAGATTACGGAGTAATCGGCAAATGGAGCCATTGTGATAAATGTCTTTCTACCGTTGAGGATGTAGTAATCGCCATCCTTTTTTGCAGTAGAACGTACACCGCCGGCATCTGAACCACCACCTGGTTCTGTGAGGCCAAACGGAATAACGATTTCGCCCTGAACCATTGGCTTGAGGTACTTCATCTTCTGTTCTTCTGTACCAGCGATGAGGATTGGCATACCGCCAAGTGAGTTTGGTGAGTTTACGTATAAAGAACCAACGGCACTTACTCTAGCAAACTCTTCGATTGTAATTGCATAAGCCAGGTGATCTGAACCCTGACCGCCATATTTTACTGGCACTTTGATTCCGTAGAAACCAGTGTCAGCCATTTTTTTCTGAATATCTTTAGGGAAGATACCTGTATCTTCTACCTGATCGAGGATCTCAGGAGTAAGCTCTGTTGTCGCGAAGTCACGAGCAAGCTTACGCATAAGCTCATATTTTTCTGCTAACTGCATTTTAAACCCTCCTAGGTCATCAAAAATTTTAGTCACACGCTTTCATTATACAACAATTTTAATTGTTTTACAAAACACTAGTATACTTATTTTAACAAGCAATATGAAGTATCCAAAAAGGGTACTTTTGCCTTGTTGCCACTGCATTTCAGCTACTATATAATTTTGTATAACCGAATAAATCTGAGGTGAATTCTATGAATATATCAAAAATCCACGCAGTGTACTTCAGTCCCTGCCGTTCGACAGCTGCGCTGACACGAGCTATCGCTGACAGAGCCGCAGAAGAACTGAAAGTTCCTGTAGAATATTACGATTTTACACTTTCTAAAAACAGAAAAAACCTTACCGAGTTTTCCAGTGATGAGCTGGTTATTTTCGGTATGCCTACATATGCAGGACGTATCCCAAACCTGATTCTTCCTATAGTACAAAATGCTTTCCAGGGCAATGATGCTCTGGCTGTGCCTGTCGTTACCTTCGGTAACCGCAGTTATGACAATTCCCTTTTAGAGCTGCGAAACGAGCTTGAAAAAAAGGGTTTTCACACTGTTGCAGGCGGAGCCTTCGTAAGCAGACATGTGTTTACAGATAAGGTTGGGGCTGGACGACCTGACGATGCTGATGTAGCATTTGTTCAGGATTTTGCTGTAAAGATTGCTGAAAAAGTCAGTGGACTTAAGGAGATTCCAGAGCCTATTGCTGTTCCTGCCAAAGGACACGACAAGAGCAATTTTGTAGCGGCTTCTGTAGATGCAAAGATTGGACCTTACTACACTCCACTTGATGAGTATGGAAATCCGGCAATGTTCCTCAAAGCCACACCGGTTACTGACACGCAAAAGTGCAGCAGATGCAGTATATGTGCCAGAGTATGTCCTATGGATGCCATCAGCACAAAGGATGTAACTGTCATGGTTGGTACCTGCATCAAATGTCAGGCATGCGTAAAGAGATGTCCTGACAAGGCCAAATCTTTTGATGATCCTGCTTTTCTCTCACATGTTAAGATGCTTGAGGAAAACTTTAGCTCACCTGTTGAGCCCGAAATCTACATATAATATAATCTGCAAAATCGTGATTTGATGTCTGATTTTGCACGCCCGATTTGCGTACATGACGCGTTTGCGGAGCAATCAAAAAGCTGGACTGACTTGAACTTGAACGTTCTGGTCAGAGCCAGCTTTATTTTTTTATTTATGCTTCTGGAAGAGCTTCTGCTGAAGTTTCTTCGATTGCGTGAATTCCGATCTTTTTAAGTACAAACTTGTCGATTGCGAAACCGATGATGCCGAAGCCGATAGCTGGTAAGAGCCATGCAAAGCCGTACTGCGCAAGTGGAAGTGAATGTACAAACTTGATGTTGATACCGTAGCTGAGAACTGTTTCCATTACAGAAATACAGATAGCAGATAAAACAGCCATTCTGCATGTCCATACGCCAACGAACTTGTGCATGAAGCCTGTAATAACAAGAGCCATAACTGCCGGATATACTATACCGAGGATAGGTGCTGCAAGTTTGATAAGTGCTTCTACGCCCATAGAAGATGAGAAGAAGCTGAATACTACGATTACGATAACAAACGCCTTGTAGCCGATCTTACCCTTTGTGAGACCAGAGAAGTAAGCTGCTGAAGAACTTGTGAGGGCGATTGCTGTAGATACGCACGCGAGACCTGCAACTACCGCGAAGAAAATCATGCCAGCCTGACCTGGGATAACGCTCTTGATGAGGTAGATAAGGAGTCTTGTACGGTTGATCTTTGTGCTGTAGATACCTGAAAGTGAAGCACCGAGGTAAGTGAGACCAAGGTAAACAACCAAGAGACCTGCACCCGCTACAATACTTGCACCGATAGCAACCTTTGCCTGTTCCTTCTGCTCTGTGTGACCCTTCTGAGCCGCACTGCCGAGGATAAGTACACCAAAGATAACTGAAGCGAGAGCGTCCATTGTCTGGTAACCTGCTTCGATACCTGCTTCGATAACGTTAGATGCGCCAGGGATGTTTGGAACGACACCTCTAGGATCAACAACACCCTTGATAATCAGGAATATGAGCCCGATAAACAGAAGCGGTGTAAGGAATTTACCAACAAGGTCAACTACCTTTGACTGGTTGATAGAGAGCAATGTAATCATCACGAAGAAGATTACATAGAACAGTGTCATATTAAATGACGGATTGAGTGACTGAATCGACAGTTCGTAAGTAGTGGCCGCAGTTCGCGGAATACTGATTACAGGACCGATACACAGGATTATGGCAAACTGAATTATTTCGCCTGGAATCCTGCCTATAGAACCGAGAAGATTTCTTGAACCCTTTGCCTTGATAAGAGCGAACATGGCGATAACAGCAAGGCCGATGTCAGCAAGGTAATAACCTGCAAAACCTGTGAACCATTCGCTTCTCGACCAGAGACCAAGGAACGGCGGGAAGATCATGTTGCCTGCACCAAAGTACATGGCAAACAGAGCCGCACCGATAACACCACTGTCTATCAGTAATTTCTTTTTATCTTTTTGCATAATGCCTCCAAATATGAAAATCCAAATAAATGTGGTACACTCCCGTGTACGCGGAGCGTTCCGCTACCCGTTTATGCACAACGTGAATATTGTATCATAAACAGCACAATTATATATATCAATATTTAGTGCAGTTTCCAAAATAATAACGGCGGATTGTAAAATCCGCCGTAAAATTAACTAAAAGTAGAACTCATTCTCTCTGCGTTCCTTAAGTTTTTCTGTGAAGCCTTCTGCAAATGAGTTGTATGCAGGAGTGTCGATATTCTTTGCCTTAACAGGGCATTTTCTGATACATCTAAAGCATGAAATGCAGAGGTCGTCGTCAATTGTCTTGTTATCATCTGCGATAGCAGCCATCGGACACTTCTTTTTGCAGAGTCCGCAGTTGACGCAGTCATCGGAAGTCAGGGGACGGAATTTGCCGCCATTGCCGCCATCCTTGTATGGTCTGTTGCCTGGGATTTCGAAAGCTTCGATGTCGCCTCCAGAAGCGATCTTTTCCATTACCTTCTTTGCAAATTCTGCTGTTTCTGCAAGGTCGTCAGCATTTGGTCTGTCCACCTGGATTTCGCCAAAAGTGTGTCTGCCGATAGGAGCCGCTGCGCCAGCGATTACAAAACCGGCTTCTGTGAGCGCGTCCTTCATCTCAACGAGAGCATCGTCATAATGTCTGTTGCCATAAGAAGCAACGATGATACAAGGTGTGCCTTCGCCCTTGAGACCAGTCATACGAGCCATAGCAGCCTTTACGATACGACCGCCGTAAACCGGACCACCGATAACAACGATGTCATCTGCACCAAACTGCATCTGTGGCGCCTCTGCGGAAGCAGTGAGATCAACCTTTGTAACTTCCTGGCTGATAGCGTTTGCGATAGCCATTACTGACTTTTCAGAATTACCAGTTGGTGAAAAATATATTGCTGTAACATTTGCCATGATAAAATCCTCCTAAAATACGAATCAAAACGTTCTACCTAAAATCTTACTCTATCTTACACTGTGATTTCAAGGCTGAAATCAGGTAGCCCCCACCCTTTCATGTATCCCCCAAATCTGTG
>JAFYUX010000104.1 GCA_017549385.1 Bacillota bacterium | reverse complement strand
TTGCCCGCGAAGTTGCTGACAGAGTATTCTTTATGGACCAGGGTATCATCATGGAACAGGGTACTCCAGATCAGATCTTCAACAACCCGCAGAACGAAAGAACAAAGAGCTTCCTCAGCAAGGTTCTCTAGTTTTCGATGGCTCCGCCGTCACGATTTAAAAGAATATAAAGACCTCGGGAAACCCGAGGTCTTTTTTTTAAGATAAACAGGCAACAAGTATATTGTTGCCGGTATAAATTGCTACAAAAAATGCAGAATTAGATTAATAAATGTTGTTTCAATTCTACTATTTATAATTGTTCGCTTTTTCCTGGAAGTAGTCCTGCTTGTAACCGCAGACCGGACATTTTTCAGGGGCGCGGTCGCCTTGGAAGGAGAAGCCGCACTGACGGCAGATCCAGCGGATCTCGCTGTCCTTCTTAAAGACCTGCCCGCTTTCTACGTTGTTCAGCAGCGCAAGGTAACGTTCTTCGTGGTCTTTCTCGATGCGGGCCACCTGCTCAAATTTCAGGGCGAGATCCGCAAAGCCGTCAGCATGCGCATCCTGCGCAAAGCCGGCGTACATGTCGGACCATTCCCAGTGTTCGCCGGCGGCGGCTTCTCTTAAATTGGTGGCTGTATCGCTGATGCCACCCAGTTCTTTGAACCAGATTTCTGCGTGTTCACGCTCATTATTTGCTGTTTCTTCAAATATGTCGGCTATCTGCTGATAGCCCTCTTTGCGAGCGGAGCTCGCGTAAAAACTGTATTTATTGCGCGCTTCTGACTCTCCAGAAAAGGCATTTCGTAGGTTTTGCTCGGTTTTTGTGCCCGAATAGGTGTTTTTCATGGTTTTATCCCCCTTTTTGCCCTTAGTATGGCCCGAAAAGTGCCACAATATTCGCTATTTGCTTGTATTTGACTTTTTGGTGTGGTAGAATAACGCGGTAAAATGCTCTCTTTGTGTAAATAATTGCTTTAAGAAGCTAGATTGGAGTATTCGATGGAAATAGAACTGAAGTATCTTATTCCAGATAGAGATATCATCGACAAGATGTGGCAGGAAGCCGTATTTAAAGAGTATGGCACTGTGGATTCTGTGTCACAGATCGAGATGGACGCAATATACTATGATACTGAGGATAGAGTTCTCGGCGGCGCAGATACTGCTTTCCGCGTGAGAAAAGAAGGACAACGTTATGTGGCAACTCTCAAGTGGGGTGGCCATCAGCACGAAGGTCTTCACGAAAGAGAAGAACTCAATATCCAGCTTCCAGAAGATCCAGCTGTAGTTGCGCCTACACTGGAAGTTTTTGCGCAGCACGAAAAGGGACGACAGCTCGTTTCGCTGGTTGGCGAAAAGGAATTGAAAGCTCTCATTGAGACAAGCTTTACACGTCAGATTATGCGTATAGATACAGGCAATACTATATGTGAAGTAGCGCTTGATGTCGGCGACATTATCACACCTGCAGGAAACCTCGATATCTGCGAGTTAGAGATCGAACTTTTCTCAGGAGACGTGAGCGATATAGAGAAGATCGGAGCTGATCTTGAAAAGCGTTTCGGTCTTAAAACCGGCGTTGAGTCAAAGTTCGGCAGAGGCATAAAACTGATAACAGAAAACCTCAAATAATGTTCATTTTTCAGCATTTGCAAGGGTTATCAGACTTTACAATGATGCCAAAAATATGTATAATTTTTTGGATATGAATTTTTATCATATATGGGAGGAAAAATAGAAAATGAAAGCTAATTTCATAAGCAGAGAAATCAATACAGTAAACATGACAATGGAAGTTACTGCTGAAGAATTTGAAAGCGCAATCAACAAGGTGTTTAAGGAAAACAAGCACCGTTTTGTAGTTCCTGGCTTCAGAAAGGGTAAGGCTACAAGAAAGATGGTTGAAAACCACTACGGCAAGGAAGTATTCATCGAAGAAGCTATTGCTGAAGTTTTCAACGCAAACTATGCTGACGCTCTCGAAGAACTCGGCTATGAACCAGTAGATCACCCTGAAATCGATTACGGTGATCAGGAAATCAAGTCTGGCAACGGTATCCTTTTCAACATCAAGTTCCTCACAGAACCAGAAGTAAATGTTAAGGACTATAAGGGTGTTACAGTAGAAGTTCCAGCTGCAGAAGTAACAGAAGCTGATATCGAATCTCAGCTCAAGAGCTATGCAGTAAGAAATGCTAGACTCTTCACAGTAGATAGAGAAGCTAAGATTGGCGATACAGTAGTATTAGACTACAAGGGTTTCGCATATGACGGCGAACAGTTTGAAGGCGGCACAGCTGAAAACCAGAAGTTAAAGCTCGGTTCTAACCAGTTCATCCCTGGTTTCGAAGATCAGCTCGTTGGCGTTAAGGGCGGCGAAGAAAAGGACGTAGAAGTTAGATTCCCTGATGACTACCCAGTAGAAAAGCTTGCTAGCGAACTCGTAACTTTCAAGTGCACAATCCACGAAGTAAAGGAAGAAGAACTTCCAGAAATCAATGACGATTTCGCTAAGGAATGCAGCGAATTCGACACTCTCGAAGAATGGAAGGAAGAACTCAAGGTAAAGATCGCTAACACAAAGGAACAGTCTAGACAGAACAACGTTAAGAACGCTGTAATGGATACACTCTACAGAAGCACTGTTATCGATATCCCAGAAGTAATGATCGAAACTGAAATCGACCAGTTACTCAGACAGTTCGACCAGCAGCTCGGTTACCAGGGTGGCGGTCTCAAGTCTTACCTCGAAGCTACTCACACTGCTATCGAAGATTTCAGAGAACAGATCAGAGATGAAGCTGAAAAGAAGGTAAAGACTCGTCTCATCATCGAAGCTATCGCTGTTAAGGAAGGCGTAGAAGTTTCTGAAGAAGAATTAGACGAAGAACTCAAGAAGATGGGCGTACAGTATGGTCTCGATGCTGAAAAGATGAGAGAAGTAGTTGGCGGCGACATCAAGTTCATCAAGAAGGACCTCGCAGCTAAGAAGGCTCTCGACATCATTGCAGCTGCTGCAGATGTAAAGGACCTCACATTCCCAGCAGAAGAAGTTGCTGAATAATCTAAACAAAGAAATACTCAGAGCAATCTGAACATTAACGAATAGGATCTGTTTTTGCAGGTCCTATTCGGTGTATCATAAGGGGGAAAAGAAATGGCATTAATTCCTATGGTCGTAGAACAGACTTCACATGGTGAACGTTCTTTCGACATATATTCAAGACTTCTCAAAGACAGAATTATTTTTCTCGGCGAAGAAGTTAACGAACATACTGCCAGCCTCATAGTTGCGCAGCTCCTCTTCCTTGAATCTGAGGATCCTGACGCAGACATCAGTTTTTATATCAACAGCCCTGGCGGTTCTATCACTGCTGGTATGGCTATTTACGACACTATGCAGTACATCAAGCCTGACGTTAGTACTATCTGCATAGGGATGGCGGCAAGCATGGGAGCTTTCCTGCTCTCTTCAGGCGCAAAGGGAAAGCGTTATGCGCTTCCTAATGCTGAGATTATGATTCATCAGCCACTTGGCGGCATGAGCGGTCAGGCAGAAGATCTCAGAATCCACGCTGAGCGTATTATCAAGCTCAAGAACAAATTAAATAAGATTATGGCAAAGAACACAGGCCAGAAACTTTCAAAGATTGAGAAAGATACAGATCGTGACAACTTCCTTGATCCAGAAGAAGCAGTTGCTTACGGTCTTATAGATAAGGTTATTACAAGCCGTTAGTATCTGGAGGTATTGCGGCTATTCCCGTATAGAAAAGGGGAGGGTAAAATAATGGCAAAATTCGATGAAACCAAACAGCTCAAGTGTTCGTTCTGTGGAAAGACACAGGACCAGGTTCGTCGACTGGTTGCAGGACCCGGTGTTTATATCTGCGACGAGTGTATTACACTCTGCGAAGATATTATCAGAGAAGAATTCGCCGCTGATGATGAGCAGGCGGAAACTGCAGAAGCATTTGAACTGCCAAAGCCAAAGGAAATTGCAGAAAAACTGTCTCAGTATGTAATCGGACAGGACAATGCAAAGAAAAACCTGGCGGTGGCTGTTTACAATCACTATAAGAGAATAAACACTATCGGACACAAAGACGATGACGAAGTTGAAATTCAGAAGAGTAATATCCTGATGCTTGGCCCTACAGGTTCAGGTAAGACTCTCCTGGCTCAGACACTTGCAAAAATCCTCGACGTTCCTTTCGCTATCGCAGATGCTACAGCTCTCACAGAAGCTGGTTATGTAGGCGAAGACGTTGAAAATATTCTTCTTAAGCTCGTTCAGGCAGCTGATTTTGATATAGAACGTGCACAGAAGGGTATAATATATGTTGATGAAATAGACAAGATTGCCAGAAAGTCAGAAAACGTTTCTATCACAAGAGACGTAAGCGGCGAAGGTGTACAGCAGGCACTCCTCAAGATTCTTGAAGGTACAGTTGCCAACGTACCACCGCAGGGAGGCAGAAAGCATCCGCATCAGGAGTTTCTCCAGATCGATACTACAAACATCCTCTTTATCTGCGGCGGCGCATTCGACGGTATGGACAAAGTTATCCAGAGAAGAGTGGGTGAAAAGACTATCGGCTTTAATGCTGATATTCGTTCTTCAAAGGCAGACAGCGCTGAACTTTTAAAGAAGATTCAGCCAGAAGATCTCCTCAAGTATGGTCTCATTCCAGAATTCGTGGGCAGACTTCCTGTTCTTGTAACTCTGGAAGAACTGGATAGCAAGGCGCTTGTCAGAATCATAAACGAACCAAAGAATGCACTTTTGAAGCAGTATAAGAAGCTTTTCTCTATGGACAATGTAGAACTTGAAATCGAAGACGACGCTATGGTTCGCATTGCGGAAAAAGCGATAGAAAGAAAGACAGGCGCACGTGGTCTCAGAAGTATTATGGAAAGTCTCATGACTGACATCATGTTTGAGATTCCGTCGCGAGATGATATCAGAAAATGTATCATCACAAAGAGTACCGTTGATGAAAACGGTGCACCACAGCTTATACTTGATGGTGAAGAAGCAGGCGCAGAATCAAAAGGGGCATAAACAATGCCCCTTTATTTTTTAAATTAAGGAGGTGGACACTATGTCAGATAATGAAAAGAAATTGTTTGACGCAATAGACGAAGCCATTTCAGAAAGTGAAATCAGTTTTGATGCAGAGATGGAGGATTTCCTCGTTGACGAAATAGAAGACCTCATTCACGTTGCAGATGTCAGCACTGACAGCATGCCGGTTATTCCTTTAAGAGGTATCTCTATTTTCCCGACAATGCTTCTGCATTTTGATATCGGCAGAGAAAAGTCTGTGAGAGCTCTGGAAGCAGCTATGATGAGCAATCAGCTTGTTTTCCTGGTTACACAGAAGGATCCGGAAACAGATCTCCCTACACAGGAAGATTTCTACGGCATCGGTGTTACTGCAAAGATTAAGCAGATGCTCAGACTCCCTGGCAATGCTATTCGTGTACTGGTAGAAGGTATCTCAAGAGGCCGCATCGAAATGATGCTTCATGATTTCCCTTACTTCAGAGCAGAAATCGAAAACATTCCAGAAGACACATCTCAGATTGACGAAGTAAAGAGCTCAGCTCTTATGCGTACTGTTCTGAGTCAGTTCTCAGAGTATCTCGAACATTCACAGAAGGTATCAAAGGAGATTTTTCCTAGCATCGAAGTTATCGATACACCGGGACGTCTCGCAGATATCATCACTGCAAATCTTGACATTAAAACAGAAGACAGACAGGAAGTTCTTGCTCTCATCGATATCCTCGAGAGACTGGAACGCGTAAGTGATATCATCGGCAGAGAAATCGAAGTGATGAAAATGGAAAATGATATCACAAACAAAGTAAAGCAGAGACTGTCTGATCAGCAGAAAGAATATTATCTCAAAGAACAGATCAAGACTATCCAGCAGGAGCTTGGTCAGGATGAGTCTGTAGAGGAAGAAGTAGAAAAGTGGCTCGAACGCCTCGCTAGCTTAAAACTCGAAAAGAGAACTCACGAAAAGGTAGAAAGAGAAATCAAGCGTATGCTCCGCATACAGTCATCTTCTCCAGATGCCGCTGTTCTGAGAAACTATATCGAATGTATCCTGGAACTCCCATGGAATACTTCAACAAAAGAAAAGATTGACCTCAAAAAGACAAAGAAGATTCTGGACGATGACCACTATGGTCTCGAAAAGGTAAAGGATCGTATCGTAGAATATCTTGCGGTTATGAGCCTTTCTAAAAACTTCAAGGGTCCTATCATCTGTCTCGCAGGCCCTCCAGGGGTTGGTAAGACATCTATCGCTCGCTCAATCGCACGTTCTATCAACAGAAAGTTTGTGCGCATGTCACTGGGTGGCGTTAGAGACGAAGCAGAAATCAGAGGTCACAGAAGAACTTATGTAGGTGCTATCCCAGGTCGTATCATCACATCTATCAGAGATGTAGGTGTAAACAATCCGGTATTCTTACTGGACGAAATCGACAAGGTTGGCTCTGACCACAGAGGTGATCCGGCTGCAGCGCTTCTGGAAGTACTGGATCCGGAACAGAACAGAGACTTCAAGGATCATTTCCTTGATATCCCGTTTGACCTCTCAAAGGTTCTTTTTATCACAACAGCAAACAATATCGACACAATCCCTCGTCCGCTTCTTGACAGAATGGAAGTTATCCAGCTTTCAAGCTACACAGAAGAAGACAAGGTTCAGATTGCAAAGCGTCATCTCATTCCAAAGCAGATCAAGGAAAACGGTCTCAAAGAAGGTCAGTTTGCTTTATCTGAAAGCGCAGTGAGAGATGTTGTAAATCACTACACAAGAGAATCTGGCGTTCGTAACCTGGAAAGAGAGATTGGTAATCTCTGCAGAAAGGTTGCCCGCAAGGTAGTAGAAGCAGGTCCTAAAAACAAGAAAAAGACTTACCGTATCACTTCAGGTAACCTTGATGCTTATCTTGGCAAAAAGAAGCTGTCTTTCGACAAGGTAGAAGAAGGCAGCCAGGTAGGTATGACTACAGGTCTTGCGTGGACTGCAGTTGGTGGTGATACACTTTTCATTGAAACTACTATCATGAACGGCACAGGCAAGCTTGTACTCACTGGCCTTATGGGTGATGTGATGCAGGAATCAGCAAAGGCTGGTCTCAGTGTTATCAGAGCGAGATGCGAAGCTCTCGGCATTGCTGAAGATTTCTACAAGGAAAAAGATATTCATATCCATATTCCAGAAGGCGCAACTCCAAAGGATGGTCCTTCAGCTGGTGTTACTATGTGCACATCAATGGTATCTGCTCTCTCAGGTGTTCCTGTAAGATGTGATGTGGCTATGACTGGCGAAATCACTCTTAGAGGTAAGGTTCTTCCTGTAGGCGGGATCAAGGAAAAGGTTATCGCAGCTCACAGAGCAGGCGTAAAGACAGTTCTTCTTCCAGAAGAAAACATGAAGGACCTTGATGATGTACCTGCTATCGTAAAGAAGCATGTTACTTTCAAGGCAATGAAGACTATCGACGAAGTTCTGGCAGAAGCTCTTGTAAGATAACATCAAAGGTAAAAACAAGGCCTTTAATAAAGGAGTAAAATATGAAGATCACTAAAGCAGAACTGGTTGCAGTTGCAGTAAAAAAGGAACAGTATCCGCCAGTGGACATTCCTGAAATCGCCTTTGCAGGCCGTTCAAATGTTGGTAAATCTTCTCTGTTCAATATGCTGGTAAACAGAAGAAATTTTGCCAGAGTCAGCGGTAACCCGGGTAAGACTCGTACTATCAATTTCTTTGAAGTAAATCAGACTTTTAGAATTGTAGACCTTCCTGGTTACGGTTACGCAAAGGTTTCAAAGTCCATGAGCAAGGACTGGGGCCCGATGATGGAAAATTATCTGGAAAACCGCGAAAATCTCGTAAAGGTAGTACAGTTGGTTGACATCAGACACGCACCTAGCGCTCAGGACGTACAGATGTACGAATACCTCAGATACCATGGTCTTGACGGTTTTGTAGTTGCTACAAAGTCTGACAAGGTATCAAGAAACGAACTCAATAAAAATTTAAATCTTATTAAAAAGACTCTCAAAATGAAGCCTGGCGATATCATTGTTCCGGTTTCATCTCTGAAGAAAACAGGTGCTGATCAGCTCCTGGACGAAATCGAAAAGCTTCTTCAGGCAAAAGCAATGGAAGAAAATTCTGAGGATGCTGGCGAAGAGCCAGTATCTGAAGAATAGTTTTCGTCTTCGGGTCGGCGGAGCCGACGTCAGAGGAGGGCAAATAGATGCAGTATTTTTCACTGGCAGTGCT
>JAFYUX010000103.1 GCA_017549385.1 Bacillota bacterium | reverse complement strand
AGTTATAAAAGACATCCCTCAGAAACTCAAGGTTGCTCCTGAGTACCTTGAGCTCAGAGGTGAAGTATATATGGAAAATGCCGCTTTTGATGCGGTAAACGAACGCCAGGAACTCCTTGGTAAAAAGCTTTTCGCAAATCCTAGAAACTGTGCGGCAGGCACACTGCGTCAGCTGGATACTGCTGTTACAAAAGAACGTAAACTTTCAATGTTTGTGTTTAACCTTCAGGATGCCAGAGGCTTTGAGGCGGAAACTCATGTAGGTGTATATGAATACCTCAAGTCAGCAGGTATCAAAGTTATCGACACATATTTCCTTTGCGACACAGAAGAGGAAGTATGGGAAGCTATCGAAAAGATCGGTGCCATGAGAGGTGATCTCCCTTATGATATCGACGGTGCGGTAGTAAAGATAAACTCCCTTACTGACAGAGCTCGTATTCCTGATACTGCGAAAAACAACGGCTATCTGGTGGCGTACAAGTATCCACCGGAAGAAAAAGAAACCGTACTGAGAGAAATCGAACTTTCAGTAGGCCGTACAGGTAGAGTAACTCCGACTGCTATCTTTGATACAATCAGACTCTGCGGCACAAATGTTTCAAGAGCCACACTTCACAACCAGGACTATATTGATGATCTGGATGTAGGTATCGGCGATACCATCGTGGTTTACAAGTCTGGCGAAATCATCCCAAAGGTAAAGTCTGTAGTTAAGGAAAAGCGTCCGGCAGGCACAACTCGTTTCCAGATTTCAGACAAGTGTCCGGTTTGCGGTTCACCTGTTATCCGCGAAGCAGACACTGCAGATATGAAATGTACAGGCAGCTCATGTCCTGCACAGCTTGAGGGTCATATTGTAAACTTTGTAGGCCGTGATGCTATGGATATCAAGGGATTTGGGGAAAAGTACATCAGCAGCCTTATCACAGAAGGTTTTATCAAAGACGTAGCTGATATCTACACGCTGAAAGATCACAGAGAAAAGCTCATTGAGCTTGGTATCATCGGCAAGGAAAAAAATACAGACAAGCTGCTTAAGGTAATCGAAGATTCAAAATCAAATGAACCATATCAGCTCCTTACAGGTCTCGGTATTCCAAATGTAGGTAAGGCAGCTGCGAAAGCTCTGCTTACGCATTTCGGAAGCATCGGTGCACTTGCTAAAGCGACTGCAGAAGAACTGACAGAGGTAAATGATGTTGGTGGTATTACAGCTCAGGCAGTAAGTCTCTACTTTAGAGATGAAAACAACAAGGTTATCATCCAGAAGCTTTCTGACGAAGGTGTAAAGATGGAGATGACTGTTGAGGAAAATACAAATGCTCAGATATTTGCAGGAAAGACTTTCGTAATTACAGGAACTCTTCCTACACTGGGCAGAAAAGAAGCAGCAGCACTTATCGAAAGCTACGGTGGTAAAGTCAGCGGAAGCGTTTCTAAAAAGACAGATTACCTGGTAGCAGGTGAAGCTGCAGGCAGCAAACTGACAAAAGCTCAGGAGCTTGGAACGACGATTCTTTCTGAAGAGGATCTCCACGCTCTCATTGCAAATTCATAAAGATAAAAGGTTGAAATTCAGATTTCAGAGCCGGATTACGAGAGAAAATTAAGATTGACTCAACCGGCTGAGATACTATATAATATACGGTGCAGTTGTCCTTTGACAGCTTCATCGGTGTGTTCTGGGTCCTGCGCAATAAGAACCTGTGAACCTGGTCAGGTCCGGAAGGAAGCAGCCATAAGCGGGGCCTCTTATGTGCCGCAGATCAGCCTTTTACATTCCCGGTGAAGCTTTCAAAGGGCAGCTGCAAGTTTGTTTTTTGCGACATTATCCGTTATTTTTCAAAGATTGAGGTGCTATTATGTACACGGCAATATATAGAGATTTCCGTCCCGACAATTTCGATCAGCTTGTGGGACAGGATCACATAGTAAAAATATTAAAAAACCAGATAGCATCAGGAAGGACAGGCCATGCATATCTGTTCTGCGGTACACGCGGTACAGGTAAAACAACATCTGCCCGTATCCTGGCAAAAGCCCTCAACTGCGAAGGCCAGGGTGACAGACCTTGCGGACAGTGTCCAAACTGCCAGTCTATCAAGGACGGCACATTTATGGATGTTATCGAAATCGACGCTGCATCAAACAACGGCGTTGACAACATCAGAGAACTCCGCGAAAGCGTAAAATATCCTCCAGTAAGAGGACGCAACAAAGTCTACATCATAGACGAAGTTCACATGCTTTCATCAGGTGCTTTTAACGCTCTTCTCAAGACACTGGAAGAGCCGCCAGAGCACGTGGTGTTTATCCTGGCTACTACAGAGCCTCAGAAACTTCCTGCAACTATCCTTTCGAGATGTATGCGTCTCGATTTCAGAAGAGTTTCAGAAAAGGTTATCATCCAGAACATGCGTATGATCTGTGATGCCAGAGGCATCGACGCTGAGGATACAGCACTTGGACTTATTGCTCTCAACGCAGACGGTTCTGTAAGAGACTCTCTCAGTATTCTTGAGCAGTGTATTTCTACAGGCAACGTGGTTACTAGAGATGATGTAGCAGAACTTTTAGGTACAGCAGGCGAAGATGTAATGATCTCACTGACAGACTCTGTCATGAGAGCTGATATTCCGCAGGCGCTGCTTATCCTTGATTCTGCTATAAACGCAGGCAGAGACGTAAAACAGTTCATGAAGGAATGGCTGACGCATTTCAGAAATCTCCTCATGGCAAAATATATAGACGACGCTGAAAGCGCACTCAACATGTCACTTGAGAATGCAAACAGAGTCAAAACTCAGAGTGCAGACATTTCTACAGATCTCCTCAACAGAGGTATCACAGAGCTCACAAAGGCCATCTCAGATTCAAAGTGGTCATCACAGCCTAGAGTAATCCTTGAGATGTGTATCGTGAGACTGGGTGTGGGTCAGGAAGTAGAAAAGGCTCTCGTATTCCAATACGATGGTAGGATGTCAGGTATCGCTCCAGGAAGCATCCCTGTGATGCAGCCTGCAGCTGGTGCAGCGCCTCAGGCGACAGCTGCCGCTGACAAGCCGAAGGCGGAGCCTTCGCAGGGCGGAGACGATTATCCTGCAGGTGGTATGGATGTACCGCCATGGGAAGACATTCCTGCAGAAGCATTTGATGCACTGGTGGCTGGTGCCGGTATGGATCCATTTGGTGGTCCTGCTGGTGATGTGGCTCCTGCAGCAAAAAAGGCAGAAAAGTCAGAAGCAGCCTCTGAGGTAAAAGACACTCAGTTAAAAGAACTCTGGTCAAAGGTTATTACAAAGTCTATCGGCGAAAGACCGATGCTTATCCGACTTGAGAAAAAGTCTTCTCTGGCGAGAGTAGACGAAAAGAGTTTCTATGTAAGAGCTGAGGATTCCATGACTGAGCGTATGCTCACCGACAAGGGCAAAGACATCCTTGAGGACAAGATGGAAATGTATTATGGAAAGAGACTTTCACTGGTAATCGAAAAGAAAGGAGCGGCTCCTGTTCCGGAAAAATCTCCGGAGGACCAGCTTGCAAAGAGCATCAGTGAGAGATTCAATATAAAAGTAGAAGTAAAATAAGACAATAAACAGTAAAGGAGAAAATACAATGGGTAGAGGAATGAAGGCAGGTAAGAAGCCAAGCGCAGGCGGCGGTGGCGGCAAGGGTATGAAGCAGCAGATGGCTCAGATCCAGGCTATGCAGGCTCGTATGGAAAAAGCACAGGAAGAAATCGAAGCTAAGGAAGTTGAAACTACTGCTGGCGGCGGTGCTGTAACAGTAAAGGTAAACGGCAAAAAGGAACTCGTAGCTGTAAACCTCAAGCCAGAAGTTGTTGATCCAGACGATATCGAAATGCTCCAGGATCTCATCATGGTAGCAGTAAACGAAGCTATGAGACAGATCGACGAAATCAGCGAATCTGCTATGAGCAAGGTTACTGGCGGCATCAGCATTCCAGGCCTTTTCTAATAACGGAGGAACAAAATGAGTCAGTATGCAAAGCCTCTCCAGAACTTAATAAGAGAACTTTCAAAGCTTCCGGGCATCGGAGGCAAGACGGCACAGCGTCTGGCTTTTCACATCCTTTCTATGGACAATCGTGAGGCTGCTTCATTAGCTGGTGCCATCACTCAGGCGAAAGCTGAGATGAAATACTGCTCTGTCTGCGGCAATCTCACAGACAAGGATCCTTGTGCAATCTGTACAGATCCGTCTAGAGATCAGGCTACCATCTGTGTAGTAGAACAGGCAAGAGACGTGGCTGCTATGGAACGTATGAAGGAGTACAAGGGCCTTTATCACGTGCTTCACGGCGCTATTTCGCCAATGGACGGAGTAGGTCCGGAGGATATAAATCTTAGACAGCTCATCATCAGACTGCAGCAAAACGACGTGCAGGAAGTCATCCTGGCAACAAACCCTACTATCGAGGGTGAGGCTACGGCTATGTACACAGCACGCCTTATAAAGCCTGCAGGTATCAAGGTATCTCGTATTGCTCACGGTATTCCTGTGGGCGGAGACCTCGAATACGCAGATGAGATTACACTTTCCAAAGCCATGGAAGGTCGAAACGAATTATAACGGGGACAACGACATATACATTTCCCATGGAGGTGTGTCTATGTCCCTTGCAAATGAGGCGGGCATTCTGCTCGCGTACGCAGTGGGAATGTTAGGACTGTTCGTATTTTTGAGCATGTTCATCGTTCCCCTTCAGTTTATATTGAAGCTTTTGCTGAACAGCCTTCTGGGTGGTGTTGGCATTGTGCTCATCAACATCCTGGGCGATGCCTTCGGCATCCACATAGCTCTCAATATAGTGACGGCGGCAGCCGTCGGAGTCCTGGGAGTTCCGGGAGCAGCTATGATATTGCTGCT
>JAFYUX010000102.1 GCA_017549385.1 Bacillota bacterium | reverse complement strand
TAATCTGATGACCCCTCCGGGGACGGGATGACGGTAACAAAAACCTCCGATTTTCATAATATATAAAATCGGAGGTTTTCTTATGGCTGTAAAACGGAAAAATTATAGAGCAGAAAAAAAGCTGCTGAAGAGAAAGCTCAGGCAGCTTATTATATTTTTACTCGTGGCGGCAGCTGTGATATACTCTTTTCAGACAGCTGAAGACACTGTAAAACCTGCATTAAACAGTACTGCTGAGATAAAAATAAAAGCGATTATTAAAGATCTTGTGCTGGAGTCTGTAGATGACGTGACGTCATCGGCGGATGGTGGTGCATCTGATATAATATTCACCTCTCAGGATTCTGATGGAAAGGTGTCCCTTGTGACTCTAAACACAAACCTTTTAAATCAGATTGGTACTAAAATCTCTCACAATGTAAATGACGGAGTTTCAGAAGGCAAAGAACATATTATGACAATAAATCTGGGCACTATACTGGGCAGCAGGATTTTGTCTCAGATACTTCCAAACATTCAGTTCAAAGTGGTTCCTCTGGGAGTCAGCAATGTAAATTACAGTACTGAGTTTGAGAGTGCGGGTATAAACCAGACAAAATACAAAGTTTATATAAATATAGATACAGAAGCGAGACTAAAGGTTCCGTTTATGACGGAGCGCATAGAAACGCAAAACACAGTTCTCATCGCAGAAGCGGTGATAGTAGGGGATGTTCCTGAAACTTATGCTGACATAGCAGAAGAACAGGTATCTGACTATGTAAACTGATGGAAGGTGATAAAATGTTTGAATTTAATGAAAATAACGAAGTAAGCAACAGACAGTTACACAGAGCCATTCTTGTAGGTGTAAGCTTTGGTAAGGACATTTCTTCTTCTATGGAAGAACTTGTTGGTCTTGCAGAAGCTTGTAATGTTGAAATTCTTGGTCAGATGACTCAGGACAGAGACAGACCTGATACTGCAACTTATATCGGCAAAGGTAAGGTTGAAGAACTTGCTGAAATGTGTGCCATGATGGGCGCAAACACAGCTATCTTTAACAACGAACTTTCAGGTATGCAGATTAGAAACCTTGAGGATGCGACAGGTGTTACTATTCTGGACAGAACTATGGTTATTCTCGATATCTTTGCGGATCGTGCAACATCAAGAGTAGGTAAGCTCCAGGTAGAATACGCTCAGCTTAGATACAGAATGCCTCGTCTTCTCGGTTTCGGTAAGGCTCTCTCCAGAACAGGTGGCGGTATCGGCACAAGAGGTCCTGGTGAAAAGAAACTGGAAACAGACCGTAGACATATCCAGTCCAGAATGGACGAAATCAGAAAAGAAATCAAAGAAGCACAGAAGTCTCGTGAGGTTCAGCGCAGCAAGCGAGAAAAATCTGAGATTCCTGTAGTTTCTCTTGTAGGTTATACAAATGCCGGCAAGTCAGCTATCATGAACGCTCTTCTCAAGAGCAACGACAAAGAAGACAAAGCTGTATTTGAAGAAAACATGCTCTTCGCCACTCTCGATGTTTCTCAGAGAAATATCAGACTGGATTCAAATCATGAGTTTATTCTTGCGGATACAGTAGGTTTCGTAAGCAAGCTGCCACATTCTCTGGTAGAAGCTTTTAAGAGTACACTGGAAGAAGTAACTTTCTCAGATCTTCTTATCCACGTAGTTGATGCTGCTGCAGATGACTGTGAGTTCAAGATGAATGTAACCCACACTGTTCTCGAAGAGATCGGTGCAGGGGATATTCCTATGATTACAGTATTCAACAAGATTGATCTTGTAGAGGACAGAAATTCTCTACCTCTGGTAGAAGAAGAAAGCATTCAGGTATCAGCATTTACTGGTGAAAATCTTGATGCTCTTACTGATCTTGTAAAGTCAAAGATTTTCTCTGACCTGAAGAGGGTTCAGCTTATTATTCCATATGACAAGGGTAGTATTACATCGTATCTCTGTGAGAAGTGTAACGTCTCAGTTATGGATTACAGAGCCGAAGGCACATATTTTGATGTAGAACTTAACCCTGCGGATTATAACAGGCTCAGACAGTATTTTGTGGACGCAGAATAGATTTTGAGGTGTAGCATGGTATATTACAAGACTGTAGCAGGATATGCAGAAGCAGAACAGGTTATAGATAAATCCAGATTTATCTCTTATATAAAGCCGGTAGAAACTCGCGAAGAAGCAGAAGCCTTTATTAAAGAAATAAGAACAATGCACAAGAGTGCGACCCACAACGTTCCAGCGTATGTAATAGGCGAAAAATCACAGCTTCAGTGGGCTAGTGACGACGGCGAGCCTTCCGGCACATCGGGGGCGCCTATGCTCCATATGTTTGTGGGCGAAGGCATCACAAATGTCGTTGTAGTTGTTACAAGATATTTCGGAGGTATAAAACTCGGCACAGGTGGTCTTGTAAGAGCTTACACAAGCTCTGCAAGACTTGCTTTAGAGGCGGCAGGTATCTGCGAAGTAAAGGAATTGGATCATATCAAGTTTAAGCTGGACTACCAGTATTATGGAAAGATTCAGAACCTTGAACAGGACGGAACGTTTTCTATCGTAGATGCGGTGTTTGAGGACAAGGTAGTACTTACTCTTCAGACTGATCCGGAACATAGTCCAGGTATTAAGAATATGCTTTCAGAACTTACTGGAGGAGTACTTAACGAGGATACTATTGTTGTAGAAAAAATTCTCGGAAAAAATCGAATTTAATGTTGACAGCTGCTTCAGGCTATCGTATACTAATAAAGCTGATGTGAGAGGAGAGCACACAGGTCTTGATTGAACCTGCTTCATCGCAAAAGTAAAAAAAGTACTTGACAAAGGTTTACAGAAATGTTAAACTTATCAAGTAAGTTGCGGTAAGGCGAACGCCTGAAGCACTGAAAAAACTTCTTGAAAAAGAGGTTGACAAAATAAAATAAAAGTGTTAAAATAAACAAGTACTTGATGTGCTGGCGTGGCTCAACGGTAGAGCAGCTGATTTGTAATCAGCAGGTTGGGAGTTCGATTCTCTTCGCCAGCTCCATTTTTTTTAACACATGTGGAGGGATTCCCGAGTGGCCAAAGGGGGCGGACTGTAAATCCGTTAGCTGAGCTTTCGATGGTTCGAATCCATCTCCCTCCACCAAATTATGCGGAAGTGGCTCAGTGGTAGAGCATCGCCTTGCCAAGGCGAGGGTCGCGAGTTCGAATCTCGTCTTCCGCTCCAT
>JAFYUX010000101.1 GCA_017549385.1 Bacillota bacterium | reverse complement strand
GTCAAAGCAAGACAGGTATATAAAAATGTTAAAATCTTACAAGTGGTACGAGCCGGTGTAATGCCGGCTCTTTTTGTGTACGGATTTGTATCTTTTTCTTCATTTTGCGCAACTTGAGATACAGTTATAACGCTCTGTTTTTGCGATTTGTATCTTTTTTCTGCAATATCCACAACTTTAGACATATAACCGCATTTTGAAGTTGCAGGTTTGTATCTTTTTACGCATTTTGCGCAATTTTAGATACAATTACAGCTTCCGATCGTTGCGATTTGTATCTTTTTTCTGCAATATCCGCAACTTTAGACACATAACCGCATTTTGAAGTTGCGGGTTTGCATCTTTTCTTCGCAATTTCCGTAATCTCAGATACTGCTCTCCATTTTATCATGTAAGAATTTCTCCATTCTCAATACGCAAAAACACAATCCCCGCGTCCAACGCGGTACCGTTTTATTTAACAAGCTGTTGTTTCGTTGAGAATGAGTTATATAACTGATAAAATGTTTTCAGTAACATTTTTAAAAAATATTTAAAAATTTTTAAATTTTATAAAACCGTTTTTGAAAAAACGCAGTCTATATAAATACAGGCAATATATTTCAACAAATGGTTTTTATAAAGGAGATTTTTATGGCAGTTAATAAGGAAAAAGCGATAAGTATGGATATCATCATCCGCGCGCAGCAGGGCAACGAAATCGCAGTAAATCAGATTTACGAAACTATGTACAAGCGCGTGTACTATTTCGCTTTAAAGATAGTAGGAAACGCAGAAGACGCAGAAGATGCGACGCAGGAAACTTTTGTTTCTGCATTCAAGGCACTGGGCAAGCTGGAAAACACAGATGCGTTCCAGTCATGGCTCTACCAGATTGCGTCAAACAAGAGCCGCGACATCCTCAAGAAAAATAAAAAGCAGGAAACTGTGGACGTTTCCAACGACGAAGAAGACAACGACTACTTTTTAGAAAAGCAGCCGGATAAGGACGAAAACCTCATCCCGGAAGACGCACTGGACAACGAAGCAAAGAGAAATATCATCCTCGGTATCATCAACAGCCTTCCTGACAATCAGAAAGAATGTGTAATGATGTTCTACTACTCAGAAATGGGCATCAGAGAAATCGCAGAAACTCTTGGCGTATCAGAAGGTACAGTAAAGAGCCGTCTCAATTATGCTAGACAGAAGATTAAGGATAGCGTTCTCGAAACAGAAGAAAAGCAGGATATCAGACTCCACGCTCTCATTCCTCTCGGACTCTTCCTCTTCAAGGATTTCGAAACACTTACAGCGTCTTTACCAATACCAGCTCTGGCAGCCGGCTCCGCCGGCGCGGCTGCAGCGACAGCAACTGCTGGTGCTACAGCTACAGGTGCAGCAGCTACTACATCTGGCACAGCTGCAGCAGGGGCTTCCGCATCCGCGGCAGCGGTTGGAACTGCAGCAAAGGCCACAGCAGCCGGTGCTGCTAAGGTTGGCCTCCTGGCGACACTCAAAGGTAAGATCATTGCAGCTGTAGTTGCAGGCTTACTGGTAGTAGGTGGTGCAACAGCAGCGTTTACAGTTCCTGATATGATCGGTTCTGGTGGCAGTGTTGGTACAGCACCGGGAGCGGCTATTCATCAGGAAATCGATATCCAGCAGCTGGTGGCACAGGCTGGTCCGGTAGAACCTGTAGATGCAGGTACATGTCTGGAAAACATCGCATACTACGGCGATCGCAGCAAGTGTGTGATGCCAAAGGAAATGGCAGAAGGTTACGCAGAAGTATTATCAGGCCTCCCACAGTCATCAGGTGGTGCTGGTCTCAAGGTTTTACTGGCTGATCCAAATGGCGACGGTATGCCGGTGCTCATCACAACTTATGTAAATAACAGCAAGCAGGGCAGCGGCAACGTAGACATTTATCACTTTGAAAACGGCAAGGTTTCAAAGTCAGCATATAAAGAAGACAATGGCGCATATTTCGGTAAGTACAATGGCGCAGGTGCGGTGATTACAGTTAATCTCGCTGGCGATCCAGGCGTACCAGGGGTATATCAGGTATTTACAATTCAGAATGGCGCTCTTAAAAAGGCAGCAGATATCAAATCATATAGCGTAGTTGTAAATGAAGCAGAGTATTATGCTCTTGGCAGTATTCCAGATAATGCTGGCTATGATTTTATGGATATTTCATACAACTCGTCAGTTCTCGCAAATGATGGTTGGCAGATGAGCATGAATTATGGTTATGAGAACTGGTCTAAGGTAATCGAAAACGGCAAGAATGCTACAAGCAAATATGCAAATTCCAGCGCGGGCATGGCAGTATATAACGCACTGTGCAAGACTCCGATTTACGACTACGAATTCAACGACTATTACACTTTCAACCAGTCTGTGACAGCATCCGCTGACGCAGTTGCATATCTCCAGGATTATGCAAAGGTTGTAGGAAAGCCTTCATATAACTATCCTGAAATTTCAACACTTCTTCCGGCAAATCACAAAGATGCTATCGCATCAGCAGTAACAGGTGATATCGATGGCGATATGGGTGAAATATTTGTAGTTGCTGATGATTTATTCTATGTAATCATGTACAAAAACGAAGAACCTGTGGGCGGAGCTCTCGTAAAGGCGACTATCAGTGATGCTTCAGGTTACAGGCTGGTAAATGCCGGTACTGAACTTTATACAGAAGAAGATTTATCAGCAGCAGTTCGACAGGATCAGTCTGTATCAAATATTTATTTAGAGTACAGCGAAGCGGGCAAGAACAAGATTAAGTACCTCAAGCAGGCTCTGAATCAGATTGATGGTACTCAGGTTAATGATTCTGCAAAAGAAGATATCGTAAAATTTGTGCAGATGTTACTGGCAGAAGAAAGTACTGTAAATGTTAAGAGTGTTAACAACAGTGTAATTATCGATGATGCTGCAGTGATGAAAGCTATAGGAAATATGGATGACATCAAGAAAGAAATAAATGCGGCTCTCGAAGGTATAGATTTTGGCGGAAGAATCGAAGTTGCGATAAGAGTAGCTTGTAAAAACATCGATGCAGGTTCCGATCGTTTTGTGACATTTGAACTTACGGCTGAAGATTATGCAGGTGTGGTGGATGCAATCCTGATTGATATGGGTGATACACAGGATGTAATCAGTATCAGTTACGATGAAATCCAGACTTTATTAAAAGACAATCAGACAACTGCAAAGATTAGCAGTGATAACAGAATAGTTTTCTAAAATGTTAATAAAAATTTAAAAAATATTTTCAGGTTTTAAAACCTGCGGCAGAACCATCACGTCTTACTTAATGAAAGGCAAAGAACTTACATTTTATTTTAAAGGAGATTAGATTATGGAAATGATGGATGCAATAAACATGATGATGGAAACTATGGGAGCTATAGCTTCAGTAGTGGCAGCACTGGTTGCTGTGGTTGGTCTTATCGAATGTTTCTTCGGATTTAAGCTTATGAAGTTAAGCTTTGCGATCTGCGGTTTTGCTGGTGGCGCAGCAATCGGCGGTGTAGCTTCAGGTCTCATTTTAAGTGAACCTGCACCATGTGCGATTATCGCTCTGGTTTGTGGTATCATCGGCGCGCTGATTATTTACAAGCTTTACATACTGGGTATTTTTATCTCAAATACACTTCTGTCTGGCGTGTTCATCTTTGCGGTTCTCGGTATCGCAGCTGATATGGGTGCAGGCGCAATCGTTCCAGCTCTTATCGGTGGTGCAATCATCGGTATCATCTCTTGCAAGTTTGTTCGTATCTGGACAATTATCACTACAAGCTTAGGTGGCGGTATGCTGGCAGGACAGTCTATCGCAGTAGCGTTACAGATTGGTTCAGGTATCGTTGGTACACTTTTAGGTGTTGTAATCGCAGTTTTAGGCGTATTATTCCAGCTCAAGACAACTAAGGCAAAGAAGGCAACAGAAAACAATATTTCAGAACAGCAGACAGCAGATCTCGGTGTTGCAGCAACTCCGGTAGAAAAGATCGCAGAAACTCCTGCAATCGAAATAGAAGAAAAAACAGAAAAGCGTTCAATTTTAGTAAAAAAGGCTGAAAAGTCAGAAGATAAGCCTCAGTCTCTCAAGGAAAAGAAACTTGCTGACAAGAGCAGTTCAAAGATGTCAGTAAAGACAATCGGTATCGTGGCAGTTCTCGTGGTTGTTCTTGTTGCCGGAGGCATCGTTGTAGGTGGCAATGCTGGTGGCGAAAGAACAGCAGGCAAAAAGCCAAACAAGGCAGAACAGAACATGATCTGGATTGACGAAGCAACAGGCGTTGACGGTTATTATGAATACGGTGATGATATCGCAGTTATCTGCTACACATCTGCAGATGGTTACAAGCTTATGAACGGCAATGGTGAAGTTCTTGTTTCAAGCTACGAAGAAATCTTTGACATCGGCGAAATCGACGGCATGCCTTGGTTCTGCGTAAAAGACTTCTATGGAGCAGGTACATTTATTAATATCTATGGCGAAGAAATGATCGATTTATCTGTTATTGCCGATGCAAACGGCATCTATCCATATATTACAGAACTCAACAGCTACCGTTATGGTAAGTTAGCATTTGACAGTGCCAGCGGATATGGCGTAATCGATACTAAGGGAAATATCGTGGTACCATTTACAGTTGATTGCGGTACTATGGTTGCCAACGAATACGGCACATACTATATCGATAAATCGGTATTCCCTACATACGGTCTCGCAGATGCCAGCGGCAACATTGTAATCCCTATGAATCACAGAGAGTTATATCATGTAAATGATAACCTCATCATCGCATCATACAACAGCGAAGAAAACGGTCCGGTATGGGGTGCATACGATGCCTCCGGCAACATCGTGGAACCATTCGTACACGCTACAGAAAGAGATGTTCAGGCAGCTTTAAATGTTACTCATGATATCTCTGTTAGCTACGAAGGCAGCACAGAAGGTTTAGATGACTGGGATTATATCAGAGATGGTTTCTTCCAGATTTCAACTTATGACTACGATACGGATGTATATGCTTATGGTATCGCAAAGGCTGACGGTACAATCATTATCAAACCTGTTTACGAAAATGTAGGTTTTACTTATGAAGATGGTCTCTTCTATGCAATCAGCAAAGAAGGTAATATCACATTTATCGACTGGAATGGCGAAGCAAAGACTCCTGAGTATTTCTTCGATTATGATGTTTGTGATGAACACGAAAGAGTAGTGAAAACAGAAAATGGTGTTGGTATCTACAATCAGCTTATAGATGCAGATGAAGAAAAGGCATATTATGCGTATGTTAGCCAGTTCACTAGAGTTTATGCAAGATAAATAGCAGGAGATATCCAAATGGATAT
>JAFYUX010000100.1 GCA_017549385.1 Bacillota bacterium | reverse complement strand
CTTCCAACTGCCCATGCCATTTTCCTTCCATGTCTCATAGAAGTTCCGGGCAGTCAGATTATGCCGTCTGTACTGGGCGGGTTTTTCCACGATCAGTTTATCCAGAGCTTGCATCAACTGGTAAAGACTAAACTGAATATCCTCCGCACCTACCAGAGTAGGCCCGTTTTCAAAAGTCAGATATGCCTTGGCATATACCGGAGATTTACCGTATTCGCTATTCTTCTCTGGGGTTATGAGATTGCCTTCCGCATCGGTTTGTCCTTCTTCCAGCAGGATATTCTGATTTGTGCCATCGCCATGGATGATGACTGCTTCTGGAAGGAGGTCTGCCAGTTCTTCGCATCTCTGACGATTTCGTTCGATGATTTTTACATCTACTTTTACCTTGATCATAATCTTTGCAAGGTAATAAGCGATTTTGCCACCACCGACAATCATAATGCTCTTTGCCCTGTCGGACTTTATGCCAATCTGCTTGAAGAAACGAATTTCCTGATTAGGGTCGCCAACTACGCTGAGCTTGTCGTTTGCCTGAATTGTGAATTCGCCATCAGGGATGATCGCTTCCGCGATCCCGTCTCTTTCTGCAGCGCAGATGAGAACTTTATGCTCCCTGCCCAGATCCTTGAGCTTAAGGCCGACGATAGAGCTGTTTTCGGGAACTACGAACTGCAGGAGTTCTACTCTGCCTTTTGCAAATGTATCAACCTTGATCATAGAAGGGAATTTCAGTACTCTTGCAATTTCCATTGCGCAAGCCAGCTCAGGATTGATAGATAAGCTGAGGCCCATATCTTCTTTGATTGCAGATATTACATCTGCATACTCTGGGTTTCTAACTCTGGCAATAGTGTTTTTTGCACCGGCTTTTTTAGCGATGAGACATGCCAGCATATTGAGTTCATCTGTTGCAGTTACAGCAATTACAAGATCAGTGTGCTCTACATCGGCTTCTTTTAAAACCGGAAGAGTGGCACCATTGCCATATACGCCCAGTACATCTAATTTGTCGATAACATTATCAACTTTGTGATCTTTGTTGTCGATTACGGTAATTTTGTGGTCTTCCTGAGAAAGCTGTTCTGCAAGGGTTGTACCGACTTTACCGCATCCAATAATAATTATTTTCATTCAGTTTACTCCGTGATCCCGGAGGGATCGTTGAAATTGAATTGATTTGCGATTATCTAACTATTTATTTTATCATACGCAAAATCTTTTACAATGAATATGTTAATTGGTGTAGAATACATATGATAGTGGGGATTTTTGTAATCCCCGAGTTTTATTAATTGGAGAAATATCGTGCTTTATATAATCGTAAATGAAAATTCCAGAAGTGGCAAAGGTGCTGAAATCTGGAAAGAAGTAAAAGAATATCTTGAAAAAAATAATGTGGGCTATATTGCGTATAAGACTGAACGCGAAGGTCATGCTATGGAAATTGCTGGTGAGATTTGTGCTGTTACAGGGGACAAGGAATTTAAACTTGTGGCCATAGGTGGGGATGGTACTATAAACGAAACTCTCAATGGCATCACTGCTTTTGACAGAGTGCGTTTTGGTGTGATTCCTACTGGTTCCGGCAACGACTTCGCAAGAGGCATCGGGATTACAGGAACACCTGTAGAACAGATGGAAAGGATTTTAGCTGCAACAGGCTACAAACCTATGGATCTCGGAAGACTTACATGGAAAGGTTGCGAAAAGCCTAGACTCTTTGGCGTAAGTGCCGGTGCAGGTCTTGATGCTATTGTCTGCAAGGAAATCCTGACTTCAAAACTCAAGTCAGTTTTAAACAAGCTTCATCTGGGCAAACTCACGTATATCATCATGACTGTAAAGACACTTTTTACGATGGATACTGTAGAAGCCAAGGTAAGTTTTGATGGTGCAAGAGAGCGTATATACAGTAAAAAAATCTTTGTAGCAGGCATGAACTTCAAAACAGAAGGTGGCGGTGTGCCTATGACTCCTGCTGCAGATGCTGCAGATGGTCTTCTTTCTTTCTGTATGGCATATGGCATTCCAAAGTGGCGTACGTTTTTTGTTCTACCATTCCTGGCTCTCGGAAAGCATCAGGGATTCAAGGGTGTGAAAATTACAAATTGCAGATTCAGTGAGTTCAAGTTCTCAAAGCCAGTAGTACTTCACACTGATGGCGAATATCTCGGTGAGTCTGATGAAGTGATTTTCGAATGTGTCCCTGGTATTTTAAAGATTATGAATTAGTGATAACGGAGTCATCGCGAGGTGGCAACAGCATAAAATATGAAATACAAACTGCTCGACATAAGCTGTCTGAGCAGTTTTATTTTACGTATAATACGCCTTATTTTACAAACAATAGCATTGTAATTAGTAAGATAAGGAGAAAATATATGAAAGCAACAGGTGTGGTTAGAAGGATTGACGAACTGGGGAGAATCGTTATTCCAAAGGAAATAAGACGTACCATGAGGCTGCGGGATGGTGATCCCTTGGAGATTTTTATAGACAGAGATGGAAGTGTTATCCTGAAAAAATATTCTCCTATTGCAGAACTGGGCGGTTTTGCGAAAGAATATGCAGAGTCTCTTGCTAATGCCAGTGGTCACAGTATTTGCATTACAGATAATGATCAGATTATAGCGATAGCTGGCGGCATGAAAAGAGATTGTGTGGGCAGGTCTATTACCATGTCTCTGGAAGATGTTATCGGTCGTCGAAAGAACGTGATAAATAATGCATCCGATGGAGAATATGTAAACATTTTCGATTCCCAGGAAGAAAAACGCTCGCAGGTAATCAGCCCTATTTTATGTGAGGGAGATGCTATCGGTGCGGTTGTGCTTGTAGGCAAAACAGATGACGTTGTCATGGGTGAGATGGAACAGGTTCTTGCGAAATGTGCTGCTGATTTTATGGGCAGACAGATGGAAATGTAGTTAATAAAAATATTGTGAAATGTGAAGAAAACTTCATATAAAATCCCGGGGTTCAAACCCCGGGATTTGTTGATTTTTCTGGGATATATGGTATAATTCCGTGGACAGTAACGAAACTGTACAAAACAGGTATACAATTCAAAGTTTTATAGACGTTTTTAAGGAGAAATAAATGTTATTTGAAAATATTACTATTCTGGATGAAGACATTGAAGTTCGAGAGAATATGTATGTAGGCGTTAGAGGCGACCGTATTGAGTACATAGGCGAAGAAAAGCCTGAAGAGGATTTTGGTGAAACTTATGACGGCAGAGGCAAGCTTCTCATGTCTGCATTCTACAATGCACATGCACACAGCCCTATGATGATGATGAGAGGCTATGGCGAAAACCTCGCACTGTCTGACTGGTTAAACACAAGAATCTTCCCATTCGAAGACAAGCTTTATCCTGAAGCAGTATATTATTCAACACTTCTTGCAATGGCAGAATCTTTCAGATTCGGTATCGTTTCTTCTAGTGATATGTATTATTTCAGCGAAGAAATGGCTCGTGCTGTTATTGACTGTGGTGCAAAGGCAAACCTTTCAAGAAGTTTAACAAGCTTCGTTCCAGGTTCTATCAAGGATGACCCTAGATTTGCAGAAGCAGAAAATCTCGTAAGAGATTTCCACGGCGCAGAAGAAGGCAAGATTCTCGTTGATGCCAGCATTCACGCTGAGTACACAAACACTGTAGACAGCATGAGAGATGTTGCTGATTTCGCAAAGGAACATAATATCAATATGCACGTTCATGTTTCAGAATCAAGATCAGAGCACGAAGAGTGCAAGGGCCGTCACGGAAAGACTCCTACTCAGCTTCTCAATGACCTCGGGGCTTTCGATACAAACGCTACAGCTGCACACTGTATCTGGTTAGAAGATGAGGATATGGATATCATGGCAGAAAAGGGTGTTACAGTTGCATCATGCCCAGTGAGCAACCTCAAGCTTGCAAGCGGTATCTGTAACGTTCCAAAGCTTCTTTCAAAGGGTATCAATGTTGCTATCGGTACAGACAGTGTTGCCAGCAACAACAGCTTAAACTTCATCGAAGAAATGAAGGTGTTTGCTCTCCTCAACAAGGAAAGAAGAGAAGATCCTACTGTGATTACTCCAAAAGAAACAATCTACGCTGCAACTTATGCGGGTGCTCTTGCTCAGGGCAGACCTGACTGCGGCCAGATTAAGGAAGGCAACAAGGCAGATATTATCGTTCTCGATATCTCACTTCCGCATATGAGACCTGTTCACAACCTCGTAACAAACGTTGTTTATTCTGCGTCAGGCAGCGACGTTGTTCTCACTATGTGTGACGGCAAGGTTGTTTACAAGGACGGTATCTACCTTACTATTGATATTGAAAAGGTTATGGCAGAAACAGAAAACGCATGCAAGACTATTCTGGCATCTTTATAATTTCTGCAATACGGGATGGTGAGTTAATATGTCAAAAAAATCATTTATGAAAGGTGCGATAGTTCTGGGTATCGCAGGGATTATTGTAAAAGTCCTTGGTGCATTCTTCAGAATTCCACTGGCTAACATCATCGGTGATACTGGTATGGGTTATTACCAGACAGCATATCCGGTGTATGTTCTCCTGCTTACATTATCTACAGCAGG
>JAFYUX010000099.1 GCA_017549385.1 Bacillota bacterium | reverse complement strand
AGATCTGGATAATCTGGATGTTATGATTGACGACGAAGACGAAGTTCAGCAGATTTCATTAGAAATAGAATAAAAAAAGTAAAACCCCTGATCGTAAATAAATACGGTCAGGGGAGTTTTGGTTTTTGAATATGAAGTTATAGGTTGAGATATAGATAGGCAAAAGGTTCGGAGTGTGGCGGTGAATGCGACTTGGAGTCCGAAGGACGACGGAGCAGACGCCGCCACACTCCGAACCTTTAATTATTATAAATCAATTTTAACTCTATATTTTTCAAGCCAGTAATTCAGCTGAATCATATATGCAATAGTCTGCGGAGCAGTCATAAGCTGACCGTACCAAGGCTCAGGAGATTCGCTATCCAGAAGCAGGCGAAGAGCCTTTTTGTCTATGAGCTGGAATATTGGGGCATCCGGTTTTGCGATGATATCTTCTAGCATTCCTGATACTATCGTGCGGTAGCCAGGATTGTGAGTCTTTGGATATGGGCTCTTTTTACGGAGGCGTATTTCTTCTGGAATCAGGCCTTTTACAGCTTCTCTAAGTAGACCTTTTTCCATACCGCCCAGTTCTTTCATTTCCCACGGAACACTGTACATGTATTCGGCTAAGCGATGGTCGCAAAATGGAACTCTTACTTCCAGGCCGCTGTACATTGCCATACGGTCTTTACGATCCAGCAGAGTCTGCATAAACCAGTCGCTGTTTAGACGCACCATTTCTCTAAGGCGACCTTCTTTTTTTGATATCTTTGGAACCTTATCTGTTTCTGAGATAGTTTTTTCATACCTGTTGTTTATCTCTTTATGAGGGTCAAAGTTTAATCTTGCTCTCAGGTCTGGAGCGAGAAAACTGCTGCGCATATCAGTAGTCTGAGCCCATGGAAAACCGTAAGCAGATCTTATCTTTTCGTCTCTGAACCATGGATAGCCGCCAAAAATCTCATCAGCACATTCTCCGGAAAGTGCTACTGTCACGTGCTGTTTTATCTCCTGACAAAACAGAAGGAGAGATGCATCTACATCGCCCATACCAGGCAGATCCCGTGCATCTACAGCAGCATACAGAGCATGAGCCAGAGATTCGTTATCTATAGTTACAGAGTGATGATCTGACTTGAGATGGATTACCATCTGGTGGATGTAATCATCATCGGTAGTAGGCTGAAATCTGGTAGTCTGAAAGTATTTGCGATTGTCCTGATAAGTTACAGAAAATGTAGACAGTCGTCGTCCCTGATTTTTAAAATAATTGGCTGCAACGGCAGAAATGACACTGGAGTCCAGTCCTCCGGACAGGAAAGTACCTATAGGCACATCGCTTACCAGCTGACGTTTTATCGAGTCAGTGACGAGAGTTTTAACCTTTTCTATAGTGTCTTCCAGCGAATCCGTATGGATTTCATCCTTAAGCTGCCAGTACCGGGTTATCTTTAATCCCTTTTCGTTTAGTATGCCGTATTCACCAGGTCGGAGTTCTTTTATACCTTTAAAAACGCCGCAACCAGGAGTTCTGCCAGGCCCGATCAGCAATATCTCAGTAATACCTTCTTTATCTATCACCGGTTTGATATCCGGATATTTTAAAATAGTCTTTATCTCAGAACTGAATATAAAAGTGTCATCAACCTGAGTATAAAACAGAGGTTTAACACCCATACGGTCTCTGGCTATAAAGAGTTTTCGCTCGTTTTTATGGAGTACTGCAAAAGCAAAAATTCCGTTTAATCTGCTGAGACAGGCTGGACCCCATCTGACATAAGCTTTCAGCAGGACTTCGGTATCGCTGTAGCCTCTGAAAGTTTCGCCCAAAGAAGACAGTTGCGACCTGATTTCCTCAGTGTTATAAAGTTCGCCGTTATACACTATTGTAAATTTTTCACCGTTCCGATCGAGATGCATAGGCTGCCTGCCGTTTTCAGGATCGATTACCACAAGTCTGGTATGTAAAAGAATCCCGCTGTCAGAAATATCGATGCCGGAGGCATCGGGGCCTCGGCGTTTCATCGTTCCAAACATTCCGCTGAGGCATTCTTCGATTTTAGGCCTTTCTGTAAAGTTTATGGCACCTGCAATTCCGCACATATTATTACTTCCTTTCCAATACTTCTTTTGAATAATAGATAGTATATGAGGAGAATAATGCGAAATTTCGCAGAAATTGTCGCAGAACAAAAAAATCATGGAGGACGGCTGCCGCCGACACAAATAAAAAATCCCGGCTCCTGATGGAACCGGGATCTTGTTTTAAAGCTCAAAACTGAGGTCATTTTTCTTGAATTTCTTTTCTTTTAACTCGAGAAGGTACGCCAGGCATGTGCCTTTGTACTGCATAGCCATCTCGATGTAGTCGTCGATTTTCCTTTCAGTGATGATACCGAGCTCGCCTGCAGAGGTGAGTCTGCCAACCTGATCGTCGCGGATGAGACGCGGAATAGAAAGTCTGATTTCGTTTCTATAAACAATACGCATGTAGTCAGTAAGCTGTTCCGGATGGAAGAGTCTGTACTCGGCTACGTTAAACAGGTCTTCGAATTCCTGAACCACCGCATAGCCTTCGTCGTATTTTACCATGCTGTAGTTGTCGAAGTAGATGATAGCGGCGTTCATAAAGCCGAATCTTCTGTGTTCGTTTATGCTGGCAACAACAAAGTACTTGTAAGAACCGTCATCTTTGTTCATGTCCCATACGTTAAACTCAGTAAGCTTGCGGCATTTTTCGAAAGCTTTGTCTTTGAGTGCGCGGATGCTACTCGGTATCGTGATGCTGCGGAGCTCTGGGCATCCTGCAAAAGCATATGGTGCGATAGACTCTGTGCTCTTTGAGCATACCACCTTTTCAAGATTTGGGCAGCTTCTGAAAGCGGCGCTTTCGATATATCTGATAGTATCCGGCATCTTTATCACACGGATGTTGTCGCAGGCTTTAAACGCACCGAATCCAATCTTTACGATAGGAACTCCCTGATAATGAGATGGGATCGTAATATGTGTAGACTCTCTGTCGGAGAACGAGAGAATCGTTGCAACTCGACCGTCAGATGCGATACCGTATCCGGAATAATCGTTTTCGTTTTTAAACTTCATTTTTATCCTCGTTTAAGACTATTTTGCCGCCTTATCAACAGAAAGTGGCATAGTCTTTGAATTCATAAATTTCTGACCGCTGTAGAGGCTGTAGTATCCGCTCATGAGATATGTAATGGCACATGTGATACCAAAGAGGAGGAAGTTTGCGCTTCCAAAAATCTCAACACTGAGGAATACACTGCTGATCGGACAGTTT
>JAFYUX010000011.1 GCA_017549385.1 Bacillota bacterium | reverse complement strand
CTGTGTCGTACCATCTTTTAACGATGTCGGAATATTCTTTAACTTCGGGTCTGTCTACACCAAGGAAGAGCTGTCTTTCGTCGTCAAAGATGTTGTAGTGCGAAAACCTGCAGATACTTTGCGTATATACAGTTTCTGATCATCCGCTTTGCGTCGAGATAATGCTGTAATTATGCCTAATATTAATCCATGGATGGCCAGTGGGATCCAGAATCTGATAGTGCGTAAAAAATCGCTGAAGTGGTAGATAGAGTCTGGATAAAGTAACTGGCTCAGCAGTTGTGTTTCAGATATTATAACTGCTGCGTTTGTAAGTGCCATTAGCCATATAGCGATTTTACCTGCACCTTTACTGTTATGTTTCTTATGCAGTATTAGTAGGCATATCATAGATGAAACAGTGGCATACACTGCAATTACCTGATAAAAGAGCGTAGGCTTAGTGGTATACATCTGGTATAGAGGCTGTGAGGCAAACCACATAACAATGGCTGTTATAATCAGCACGCCGATATTTTCAGCCATACCAAGACCGAAGGATACCTTAAATCCCGTTGATGATGTGCTGGTATATCCTGAAGAATTTCCGGAATATGAGGTTGAACTGCCAGAATAGCTGCTAGATGTTGAATTATAACCACTTGAGTAGCTTCCGCTAGAACCACTGTATCCAGATGATGATGAACTAGAATTGGCTCTGGAGCCTGATGTGGACCCAAATGTGCCGGTTGTTTGAGTATATGGCTGACCTAATATATCTGTTCTCTGTTCGCTTATGCCAGTAATACGGCCTGTATTGTCACTATGTTGAATATAGTCCCAGCCGAACATATCTGTTCTTTTTTCGCTTGTCCCTGTTATATGTCCTTTGCTGTCAAAGTGTTGAGTGAAGGTAGTTCCAAACAACCCTTGGCGTTCCTGGCTTGTGCCGATAGTTTTACCATTGGCATCAAAATGTTGAGTATATGTCTGGCCGAACATATCCTTTCTCTGTTCGCTGCGACCTACTTGTCTACCGCTTCTGTCATAATGAACAATGTATTCGTCGCCAAACATATCTGTCCTTTTTTCACTTCTTATATCAGACATTAATATCACCTCCAGAAGGCAGTTTAAGATCGTTCTTTCTTAAGAAGCTTCCTAAAACGATAAAGCCGTAAATTGCGCCGCATGTTTCGCCTGCGAACAGGGATAATGCCAGGCCGTTTGATCCCATGAGTGCATTGAGGATGAACATGAATGGAATATAGAATACCAGCTCACGTACAAATGCATGGATGAGAGTGCCTTTGCCGTTGCCCATTGCCTGGAGACACACAGATGTGTGGTAGTTGAGGAACATTGATGGCAGGCCGACAGTTCGAATCCTTGTAATTATGATAGCTGCGCCGATTGTAATCAGTGCTTCTTCGGCGTTGCCTGCAGATGTGCTCATAAAGAATCTTGCGATAGGTGAAGCGCATACAAAAATTAAAACTGCACTTGCTACGCAGCAAGATAAACCTATAAGTCGTCCGATGCGGATTGTGTCATTCATACGTCTCAGATTTCCTGAACCGTAGTTGTATGCCAGAAGAGGCATCATACCCTGGCAGATGCCCAGATTAAACGAGTACGCGACGCGTTCGGCTCTCATGGCTATTCCTAAGGCCGCAACCATAAAGTCACCGTATGTTGCTGTGATTGCATTGAGCACGATGTTTGCAGCATCAAAAAGAGTAGTAAGAATCGCGGCAGGGATACCTACGTAGAATAATTCTTTCATGTCTCTTTTGCGGATTTTTGTCATATCTCCAGGTTTCATGCTGAGAGGTGATGTGGACTCCGCTTTTTTCATAATAAATATGAGATAGATGCAGGCGATGATGTTTGCCAGAAGTGTTGCAATAGATGCGCCTACAACTTCCATGCCATCTGGCAGGATTACAAACATGAAAATCGGGTCAAAGATGATATTGAGGATACCACCGATACTGAGACCGATACTTGATTCTTTTGAGTAGCCTACGTTACGCAGCAGATGTGCGATAGTCGTTGACAGGATAACCGGTATATTGCCTAAAACTACTACTATAAATGTGTACTGTTTTGCAAAGCCCAGAGTTAAAGGTGAAGCACCAAAAAGTATCAGAATCGGTTCCATAAAAAGACCGATAAGCAGTGAGTACAGAACTGCTGAGATGATAGCTCCGTAAAAACTGAAAGAACTTACTTTGCGGGCTTCGTCATATTCGTGGATACCGGAAAGTCGCGCAATAAGGCTGCCACCCCCAAGACCGAACATATTTGAAAAGGCGATGGTCATCATAAAGATGGTGTAAGCCAGAGCTGACCCTGCAATCATATATGAGTTGCCGGTTCTACCGATAAAAAATGCGTCGACCAGATTGTAAACCAGCGCAATGAGCTGGCTGATAACTGTTGGGACAGCCAGTTTTGCAATTGCCTTTGGGACAGGCATGGTTTCAAACAGATCTTTATTTGAAATATCGCTCATAAGAGGATTGTCCTTTCTGTATGTAATTGCTTTAATTATATAATTTTATAAGAAAAAAAGTTGATAATCAACGAATACCGGGTATTTAGAATATAAGAAAGATATTTTGAATCCCTCGTAACGAATAAAGCCCGTATTGTATCAAGAATTATATTTCGGAATATTTCTTACAAGGCAGATTCATGATATAATCAATTAGTTACGAAGGTAGAACAACACGTCTGTTTTCTGCGATCGCTCCGCGATCCCGATATGGCAGATGGGTTTTGAAAGGAAAATTATTATGGCAAATATTATAGAAAGCTGGATTGCCGGCAATTGTACGGTAACTTTATATGATAACGGTGAAATGAGAGTAGATGGCGAAGGCGCTATGAGACGTTATGCTGATTTTAAGCAGACTCCATGGAGCGGCAGAGCAGATGAAATCAAGTCTCTCATTATTGCTGACACTGTAACTGAACTTTATAAGACTGCATTTGACGGATGTACAAACCTTGCATCTGTATATATTCCTGCTGGTCTTGGCAAGATTAACGATTTCCTTTTTGCAAACTGCATGTCACTCAAGGAAGTATATATTCCAGAAGGTATCGTTGAAATCGGCAGTGGTGCATTCCTTGCATGTGAAAATCTCGAAAAGGTACATATCCCATCAACTGTAGAAATTATCGGCGAAAGCGTATTCAGCAGATGCTTTAAGCTTCAGGACGTTGAACTTCCTGAAAGACTCAGATCTGTAGATCACTTTGCATTTATGTTCTGCAGACAGCTCACAAAGCTTGTACTTCCTAAAAATGTAGATTATATCGGCGAATGGTCTTTCGCAAACTGCATCAACATGAAGACTCTTGAAATCAAGGGCCCTCTCAAAAAGATGCCAGTTAGCTGTTTCCGTGGCTGTGTGCAGCTGGAAAAAGCTATCCTCCCTTCTTCTGTAGTTGAAATGGCAGAGTACGTGTTCTCTGGTTGTGAAAAGCTTGAAATTGCTGCTATTCCGCCAAATGTTACACGTATGGACAGAAGTGTATATAACGGTTGTCTCGTTCTCAAGGAAATCGAAATTCCTAGAAAGGTAAAGGTTCTCGATATCGCTACATTCAGAGATAACAAGATGATCACAAGTGTTGTAATTCCAAAGCTGGTAGAAGAAATCAGAAAGGACTGCTTCCTCAATTGTGAAAACCTTAAGGAAGTAGAATTCGAAGCTAATGTTGAAGTGTTTGGTGAAGGCGTATTCAGAGGTCTTGCAGAAGGTTCTGTTATCAAGGTTCGTCATCAGGAATTATTCGACAAGCTTTCAGGCAATCCATACTATCTTGATCCTGAAAGAACAACAGTTAAGCTTGTTTAATTAAAATTTTAGATATCGTTAATCTGATTAGCAGATTAATATATAACGGGTAAAAAATACCGGGGATTTAGAGACAAACTCTAGATTCCCGGTTTTGTTTTAGGGGTATATACATTGATAAAATGATGTGCAATTGCTATAATTGTTGTAGAAATAACAAGCAAGGGAGATGCGTAATATGAAAAAAATTGAATATGACTCCCCGAAGGATTTTAACTATTCTTATGACGGCAGAAACCTGGTTATCCAGGGTGTAAAAAACACTTCTGCCATTGAGATAAATATTCCGCCGCTTATCGACGGTATCCCTGTAAGTGCTATAGGAAACAGTGCTTTTACATTTTGTCACAATCTTAAAAGGATTACAGTTCCTGATAGTGTAACTATCGTAGAAAACAGTGCATTCAAGGGTTGTGAAGCGCTGGTAGAAGTTGTTCTTTCCAGCGAACTTGTTTCTCTTGGCAACACAGCATTTGCAGGATGTGAAAATCTTAAGAGAATCACTATTTCAAATCATACAGACAGATTTGAAATCAACACATTTAAAGGCTGTACATCTCTGGAAAAGGTATATGTAAAGCTTAAGGAGACTTATCATCTCAGAGAAGATGGCACTCCTAATCCGGCAAAAAATCCTACAATCAGAGAGTTTGCTGTAGGTTCTTCGGCAGCAGAAACGGTGTGGGCATGCCTCAAGGCTATCATCAGCGCCACAGATCCACGCAGCAATTACATGGGCAAATACGATTCAGTTTTTCTTGAAATCTATGACGAAGACGACCTTTTCAGAATCGCTTCCTTCAGACTTAGTGACCCTTACGATATGACTCCTCAGACTGAGTACGTTTACCGCAGTACTCTCACAGGTATGATTATGTCGGTTATCAGAAATGACAAGGTTGACAGACTGACAAAAATAGGGGCTCTTGGCTGTATCGACAACGAAGAACTGGATTCATATATCGATTTGGCAAGCCGAATCGGAGGAGGTTGCATAGCATATCTTCTCGAACACAAAAACAGAACTACCGGAATTAAAGTGTCTGACTTTTCACTTTAGTTTCTGGGATCGCGGAGCGATCGGGATTCGATGGTGATGCGGTCGTAAGTAAAAAATATAGGGAGTATTTATGGCACAACCTAGAAAAATGAAAGAACCGGAACTTTCTCCGGAAGAAAAGGCTGCCAGGGAAAAAGCGGAAGAGGTAAGAAGAAGCGCCAACAGGATTGGCCGACAGATTCTTACTCTTACGAGAAACGGGCTTTTTGTTTCTCTGCGATTCCTTGATGTTGCTTTGTGCCAGTTTGATTATCTGAGTTCCGACCAGATTTCAGGCGGGCCGGTAAATATAAAGACTATCGCTACTACGGGTCAGCACCTTATTTTTGATCCGCAGTACATAATTGAACAATATATGAAAGACAAGCAGGGGCTCTCAAGAGACTACCTGCATATTGTGTTGCACTGCATTTTCAGACATCCTTTCGTTTCTGAAAATCTCAATCAGGAATACTGGGATCTTGCGTGTGATATTGCAGTAGAAAATATTATTGTTGATCTGGATGTAAAGCAGACAAAGACTCGTGACGTAGAGGAGATTGAACGTGAAATCAAGCGTATCAGAGGTATGGTGCGCCAGGTTACTGCAGAATATCTGTACAACTTCTTTATGGCGGAAGCTGCTGCAAACAGAGACATCGAAAAATGGAAAAAACTTTTCTACAGAGATGATCATCGTGTTTGGTGGGAAATCGCAAAGCAGATTGCAGAAGAACTCAAAAAACGCGAGGCTGAGGAAAGTGGACAGAGCGCATCCACGAGAGCAGACCGGTACGGTTCGCGCGGATT
>JAFYUX010000098.1 GCA_017549385.1 Bacillota bacterium | reverse complement strand
TGAGCCATAGAATAATTGGGATAACGCATGATAGACCACTTTGTGTTGTTTACTCTTTCATCAAGAACAGGTCTCAGAATTCTGTTGTATAAGCTGAGCTTTTCAGGAGGTACGTCTGACAGTTCAGAAGTGTTTTCACTTGCTCTAACTGCAATATACGCGTCCATGCCTTTCATCTGGTACATCTGATAGTCGCACATATACTGGAGCTGATCTTCTGTACAGTTCATGATGATTTCTCTATTTAAAGTAGAATCACTTAAACCGAGGAATGGCTGGCCTCCTGCCTTATATACAGCGCGAATGATTTCTTTAATAAGTGGCTTTGCGGCCGTACCTACTTCGTTGATAAGAACTCTTTCGCCAGGCTGTACGCTGCATGAATAGTTTACTATCATGTCAGCAAATTTTTTATTTCTATCACCCATTTGTGTTAAATTCCTTTAGTCGATGAATTCGAGCATACCGAGAGCAGTCTTCATCATGTCTGTGAAGCCCTTTTCTCTCTGTTCTGCTGTGAGGGCACCGCCAGTAACGAAGTTGTCACTGATTGTGAGGATACAGAGCGCCTTTGCACCGTATCTAGCAGCGTTCATGTAGAGAGCAGCTGATTCCATTTCTACACCGAGAACGCCCATCTTTGCCCACTTCTTCCATGTGTCTGGATCATCATCGTAGAATACGTCTACAGATGCGATGTTACCAGCCTTTACCTTGATATCCTGCTTGTCTGCAGATGCCTTAGCAGCAAGGAGAAGATCAAAGTCAGCATTTGGAGAGAAGTGACCTGGAAGACCAAATGTATAGTCAAATCTAGAGTCTGTAGAAGATGCAACTACGAGAACGATATCATTGAGGTCGATGCTTTCCTGATAAGAACCAGCTGAACCGATTCTGATGAGGTTTTTACAACCGTATACTTCGATGAGCTCATGAGAATAAAGAGCCATAGAAGGCATACCCATACCTGTACCGAATACAGAAACACGCTTGCCCTTGTAGTAACCTGTGTAACCGAATGCGTTTCTAGTCTTGTTGAAAAGAACAGCGTCTTCTAAGAAATTTTCAGCGATAAACTTTGCTCTTAACGGATCACCTGGTAATAATATCGTTTCCGCAATATCACCGATTTCAGCGTCTAAATGTAAAGATGCTCCCATTATTATGTCCTCCTTGTACGTTTATTATTACAAATAAAATTTCATTATATTAACTTTCATTATAGCCCAACTTTTTAACAATCCATAGTCTTTCCGAAGAATTCTACAGTCTTTCTGATCTTGCCCATAAGAGCGTCAAAGCCTTCTGGTGTCATAGACTGTGGACCATCGCAAAGCGCTGTTTCCGGATCATTGTGAACTTCGATCATAAGACCGTCTGCTCCCGCTGCAATAGATGCCATTGCGAGAGGTTCTACCATCCATCTGATACCTGCAGCATGGCTAGGATCAATGATAACTGGAAGATGTGTCATGCTCTTAAGCATTGGAATTGCAGAAATATCAAGAGTATTTCTCATGGATGTTTCAAATGTTCTGATACCTCTTTCGCAGAGAATAACGTTTTCGTTACCGCCCGCCATGATGTACTCTGCACTCATTACCAGTTCTTCGAGAGTATTTGCAAGACCTCTCTTTAAAAGAACAGTCTTGTCACTCTTGCCTAATGCCTTGAGAAGCTGGAAATTCTGCATGTTACGTGCACCAACCTGAACCACATCTACATCGTGGAAAAGTTCCAGATGTTCTGGTGTCATGATTTCAGTAACTACAGGAAGACCTGTAGCAACCTTTGCATTGAGAAGCAGCTTGAGACCATTGTTCTGAAGACCCTGGAATGCATAAGGTGATGTTCTTGGTTTAAATGCGCCACCTCTGAGGAATGTCGCACCACTGGCTTTTACAGACTTAGATACTTCTACCATCTGTTCTTTTGCTTCGATTGAGCACGGACCTGCAATTACCTGGAAATGACCGCCACCGATTTTACGACCTGCAATTTCGATAACTGTATCTTCAGGGTGCATTTTTCTGTTTGCCTTTTTATATGGTTCCTGTACTCTCTTTACATCGTGAACAATCTCATTAGCCATGAGATAATCTCTATCGATTACTGAAGTATCACCAACAATACCCCATAAAGTAGAACCAACACCTCTAGATTCGTGAATATCAAAACCAAGAGCTTTAAGTCTGCCTTTAAGGACTGCTTTTTTCTCCTGTTCAGCATCATGTCTTAATACTATGATCATAATTTTTCACCTTTTAACAAACAAATATTTAACAAATGTATTTCAAATTTTGTATAAACACAGAGCTGTTTCAATATCAACTGAAACAGCTCTGCTGGTATTTAATATCGTGAGATTACGTTAAAAATCTCTTTAGTATTTAAATTAAAGGATTTCAGCTTCCTTAGTTTCGTCCTTAACAAGCTTTGCAATAAGCTGGCCAGAAACAACCTGTTCGCCTTCCTTTACGTAAATCTTGTCAATTACGCCATCGATAACTGAGATGATGTTTGTTTCCATCTTCATAGCTTCGATTACAGCGATTGGCTGACCTGCAGCAACTTCTTCGCCCTTGCTTACTAACATCTTTACGATGTTACCTGGGATGTTTGCACCGATTTCGTGATCGTTGTCAACATCAGCCATAAGGATAGACTGCTTAGAAGCCTTAGTCTGAGCTTCCTTATCCTTGATAAGGATAGTACGCATGAGACCGTCAACCTGGAAAGTAAGTTCTCTGTTACCGTTTTCGTCAGGCTTTTTGATTTCAACAAGCTTAACTACCATTACCTTACCTTCAGCAAGATGAACTTCGCAGATTTCGCCTTCCTTGATACCATGGAAGAAGATATCAGAATCCATATATCTGAATACGCCATCCTTCTTAAGTGACATGAGGTATTCTTCGAATACCTTTGGATATAATGCGTAACTGATTACATCCTGTTCTGTAGGTTCCATACCGAACTTGTTATGGAGAAGATCTCTGATTGCATCGAAATCTTCGTCTGGGAGAAGTTCGCCTGGTCTGCAGTTGATAGGTTCCTTGCCCTTTAATACGAGCTCTCTGAGCTTTTCAGGGAAGCCACCTTCTGGCTGACCCATCATACCTTCGAAATATGAAACGATAGAGTCAGGGAAATCCATGCCCTTAGCCTTTTCGTAGATATTCTGAGGTGTGAGGTCGTTCTGTACCATAAAGATAGCCATGTCGCCTACTGCCTTTGATGATGGTGTTACCTTGATGATATCACCAAGCATATCGTTAACCTGGATGTACATTTCCTTTACATCCTGGAACTTATGTTCTAAGCCAAAGCTTGCAACCTGTGGTCTGAGGTTAGAATACTGACCGCCAGGAATTTCGTACTTGTAGATTTCTGCAGTACCTGCCTTTAATTCTGATTCGAAATCAGCATAAACAGATCTTACACCATTCCAGTATGTAGAAATTGCCTGTAATCCATCTGTATCCATACCTGTTGCTCTGTCAGTGTTTTCAAGAGCAGCTACTGTAGCATTGAGTGCAGGCTGTGAAGTAAGACCAGCCATACTGTCGAATGCTGCGTCAACGATATCTACACCAGCCATAGTAGCCATCATGAGTGTAGCACCGCCGTTACCGGAGGTATCGTGAGTATGTAAGTGGATTGGAACAGTAACTTCGTTTTTGAGTGCCTTACCGAGCTTATGTGCAGCCATTGGCTTGAGTAAGCTTGACATATCCTTGATTGCGATGATGTTTGCACCGCGCTTTTCTAATTCTTTTGCCTTCTTTACATAGTACTCTAATGTGTACTTGTCTCTTGAGCTATCAAGGATGTCACCTGTGTAGCACATAGTAGCTTCTAAGATCTTGCCCTGGTTCTGAACTTCTTCCATTGCTACTGCCATGCCATCAATCCAGTTGAGTGAGTCGAATACACGGAAAAGGTCGATACCTGCAGCTGAAGCTTCTTTGATGAACTTTCTGATAACGTTATCAGGATAGCTCTTGTAGCCTACTGCGTTTGCACCTCTGAGGAGCATCTGGAAAAGAACGTTTGGAATGTTCTTTCTGAGTGTAGCAAGTCTTTCCCATGGGTTTTCCTTAAGGAATCTGTAAGATACGTCGAATGTAGCACCGCCCCACATTTCGAGTGAGAAGAGATCCTTACCGTATGCTGCGATAGCAGGAGCGATACGTTCCATATCTACAGTACGCATTCTTGTTGCCATCAGTGACTGATGTGCGTCTCTGAGAGTAGTATCTGTGATGAGGAGCTTTTTCTGAGCAAGTACCCAGTCAGCAAGGCCTTTAGCGCCCTTTTCATCAAAGATCTGCTTTGTACCTCTGAGCTTTGTAATATCTGTGTCGATTACTGGAACTGCAGGAATGTCAGCTGGTGGTTTATCCCACTTAACTTCGTTTACTGCCTTGTTACCGAGGAATCTGAGAAGTTTGATTTCGTCTTCTTCGAATGTTGTAACCTTGATAAGTTCAGGGTTATTATCGATAAAGCCTGTGTTGCAGTCGCCCTTTCTGAATGTAGGATGGTTGAGTACATTGAGAAGGAAGCTGCGGTTTGTCTTTACACCCTTGATCTGGAGTTCGTTGAGAGCTCTTGCAGCCTTGTTTGCAGCACCGTTGAATGTGTTTGCATAAGCTGTGATCTTTACAAGTAAAGAGTCATAGTAAGGTGTGATAACCGCACCTGTGAAACCGCTGCCGCCGTCCAGTCTGATACCGTTACCTGAACCTGTTGTATAGAAGTCGATCTTACCTGTGTCAGGAGCAAATGAGTTAGAAGGGTCTTCTGTTGTTACTCTGCACTGTATAGCTGCGCCTCTAACGATTATGTCTTTCTGAGACTTGTTATTGTTTTCATCAGAATTGTGAGCATAG
>JAFYUX010000097.1 GCA_017549385.1 Bacillota bacterium | reverse complement strand
GTAACCTGTAGCGTACTTGTAAACGTAGAATGCATTGTAGAAATGCGGGATACGTGACCATTCCATAGCGATTTCGTCATCGTAGATAACGTCTGGTCCGAAGTACTTTTTGTTGAGGTCGCCGTAAATCTGGCTGAGCTTTTCTGCTGTGAGCACTTCGCCTCTTTCTACTGCTTCGTGAGCGAGAAGTTCGAACTCAGCAAACATAGTCTGTCTGAAAACTGTTGTACGGAATTCTTCGATATAGAGGTTGAGCAGATAAAGCTTTTCTGTTTTATCTGTGCACTTGCCGAGAAGGTCGTGCATCAGGAAGCATTCGTTTACTGTGGATGCCACTTCTGCTGTAAAGATTGAGTGACCGCCGTAAATGAATGGCTGCTTTTTGCGAGTGTAGTAAGAGTTCATGGAGTGGCCTAACTCATGGATGATAGTAAAGGCGTCCTTGAACTTGCTGTTGTAGTTTAAGAGCACGTAAGGCATGCTGTCGTAGCTGCCAAAAGAGTATGCACCACTTGTCTTGCCTTCGTTTTCGTAAACATCGATCCAGCCTGCTTCGATACCTGCGTTCATATCCGCGATGTACTCGTCACCCATAGGTGCGAGACCTGCTCTTACCATGTCGAGAGCTTCTTCATATGGTACGTTTCTCTTTGGCATCTGAACCAGCGGAGCGTACATATCGTACATGTGGATTTCGTCGAGACCCAGCATCTTTTTTCTGAGGCCCACGTACTTGTGGAGTGAACCCAGATTTGCGTTTACTGTGTCTACGAGATTTCTGTAAACTGATTCTGGGATATCATCCGGATTGAGGGCTGCCGCCAGGCATGAATCATATTTTCTGATCTTTGATAACACGGCATTTTTCTTTACGTTGTAGTAATAAGTTGATGCCAGTGTGTTTTTCTGTTTGATGTATGCGGCATACTTTGCCTTGTAGGCTTCTTTTCTCACTCTTCTGTCAGAAGACTCCATCATGCTGATGTAGTTGCCGTGAGTGAGTTCTACTTCGTCACCTTCTTCGTCAACAACTGTGCCAAACTTCATGTCGGCGTCGTTGATCATGCTGAAGATCTGCTTTGGGGCACCTGTGATTTCACCAAACTGTGCCATGAGAGATTCTTCTTCTTTTGAAAGCACGTGTTCACGTCTGCGGAGCATGTCGGAGAGGACATATCCGTAGAGTCTGAGATCCTCATTTTCATCCAGGAACTTCTCAATAGTGCCTTCTGGAAGTGACATGAGTTCTGGTGTAAAGAACGCTGTCTTTGCAGAAATCTGAGAAAGCATAGACATAGCTCTCTGGCTGAGTTCCTGATATCTGGATACTCTGTTATCCTCGTCGCCCTTCATGTGAGCGTATACGTAAACCTTTTCGGCCTTGAGCCATACGTCATCTCTGAGTTTGAATGCCTCCAGCATGATTTCTGAGTTATCCCCAAGCTTGCCTGCAAACTCTGCAAACTTGTCACCGAGAGCGAGAGCTTCTGTAAAATCTGACTCCCAGTCAGCCTCATCGCTGTACATCGCCTCGATGTTCCACTTGTATTTCTGATCTATTTCACTTCTCTGTCTGAGTTTTTTTTCGTTTCCCATAAGGTAAATACCTCCTTTAACTGTAAACTTTATTATACCCCATAAAGCCTTATAAAATCAAGCTTACAGCCGTCTGCGGAGCAGTCCTGACATAATTCGACAGTTGAACTGAAAATGACTTTGTGGGATAATTTAATGATAGGTAAACACGATTTGCACAGATTCTTACGGATATACTAGATACCATAAAATCAGAAAAGGACATATGCTATGTTAGAAGACATTTTATACGAACTGGACATTCAGTCAGAAGAAGATTTCAAATATTTCGAACAGTTTGCCGCACTCATGGAAGATTCCATCGAAATGGACTACGACACTTTTGCAGAGATCATGATGATCCCTGGTTCAGAAGAGCTGACAGATATGACTTCATCATTTTTTGAAGATCTGATCCGCGGTATTCCAGATGACAATACAGATTTATACTCAGTTATTCAGTCGTTTAAGGACGTTCTCCTCAACCTGGCAGAGCACACTTCAGGCAGAGGCAGAGGTTTTTATGCTGACGAGCTCTATCGCTTAAGAGAATGGTACCAGACGCCTGATCTTATCCAGTGCACACCAGAAGGTGGCGGTGCTGCTCAGACTATGAGCCCATGCGAAGCCATGATGCTTTTCAGAGAAGAAAAACTCTCAGGTCAAAAATACCTCTACGATTTCTCTGCAGGCATGCCTGAGGAACCAGACCCTTACCTCCACGACGTAATGTCTGAGCTTTCCGAGGACGACTACACTGACAACTACGACGACTCCGTCGACACAGATGAAATGGATCAGCTTCCGATCGAACTTCCTCGCGATTTCGATCCAGAAACTTATGACCCTGACAACCCTGAGTACTTCAGCGATATCGATCCTTACCAGGACGGTTTCGTAGACAGATATAATCCTGTTATAGAAGGACCTGACATAGAATACGGGGATGATTATTAAAATATATTAAAAGGAATGGAGATTAGTAAATGCAACAGAACTACTACACGCCACCGCAGGCGCCACCTATGTTTACGTCGGCGCAGATGCGTCAGATGGCTCGCACAAAATTAAGGGGGAAATGGAAAAAAGCTATTCCGATTTTTACGGTATATCTGCTTATCGCACAATTACCTGCCATCATACTTGCACTGACAGGCAATTCAACGATGATTACACTGACACCAGAGATGTTTACAGGAGAAGTACTTCCTACTCTGCCAAAACTTTCATGGATTGGTACGGTTTACAGCTTCCTGACTGCCGGTGCTCTGGCTGTATCAATTTCAACGCTGTCACTCAACATCATCAGAGATGAGTATTTCAGCATGTCAACTCTCGCCAGCGGATTCAAGAGATTTGGCCAGTCTTTCCGCACATATCTGCTGTACATCATCTACAGTTTCCTCTGGGCAATGATTTTCATGCTGGCACCGATGCTTGTTATGACAGGCGGTATGCTGGCAGGCGCAAACTTTGTCACTGCTCTGGGTATCGGTATGATGTTCGGATGTTCTATCGGTGCTGCAATATTTGTACTGAGATATCAGCTGGCATATTACGTAGCTACTGACAACCCTGGCATGAAGGCTGCTTACGCCCTTGCAAACAGCTCAAAACTCATGCGCGGAAACAAAATGAAGTTTATCTTACTCAGCCTTTCATTTATCGGCTGGATGATTTTAGCCGCGATACCGGAAGGTATCTGCCAGATGTTCTTCAGCAAGTATATGGTTGGAGGAAACATCGGCATGCTCATTCTTGCGATTGTGACAATGCTTATTTCAGCAGTTGCTGCAGGCGCACTTGGCGCATACACTCACACTGCTTTAGCTGTATTCTATTCTTCAGCAAGCGGTTTCTTCAGAACAAAGGAGCAGTATGCTCCAGATCCTGAGCCATACACAACTCTCACTCCAGAAAACATTCAGGATGAGATCAACAACATGGCCAGAAAATAAAATTAAATACGGATTCGAAAGGTAATAACAATGGAAAATAAATTAGAAAACGAAGAACTTGAAATTCAGGAAACTTCAGCAGAAGTTCCTGAAACAGAAGAAGTTCCAGCTGCCGTTGAAGTTGCAGAGGAAGATCCTGCAGAAGAAGCAGTTTCAGAAGAAGAAGTTCCGGAAGAAAATCCTGAACCTGCTTTCACTAGCGACTTTACTGTCGGCGACGTAAGAAAGCGTGCAAAGGCAGCTCAGAAAGGACATGTCCTCAAGACTACACCAAAGGCTCTCCTTTACATGGTCTGCATGATGATTCCTACTATGCTGGTTTATATCCTGGGCTCATTTAAGATGGGCACAGCAACATGGGCAGGCAGAGCAATCGAAATCATCGCAGTTCTTATCCCTGTAGTATTTGGCGGCCCGCTGACACTTGGTTTTATCTCAGGTATTATGCACATCTGCAGAGGCGAAAAGTTCAAAGTAAAAGACCTCTTCAGCCTCTTTACTGATGCACGTTTTGCCAGAACAACAGGTGTGTACATACTCATGACTGTGATTTCCGGCATTATCATGGTAGTGCTCCAGATTCCAATGGCACTGCTCTCAAACGTGATGACAGCTTACCCGGTACTGGTATATATCTACGAACTGGTATCTCTCATCATCACAATGCTCCTCACTCTCAGATTTGCAATGGCATTCCCGCTTATTGCTGATCACCCTGACATGAAGATTGCAAAAGCTGTAAAACTCAGCTTTAAAAACATGAAGGGCAACTCAGTAAAACTCTTACTGGTAACCCTCTCATATATCGGCTGGTACGCTCTCATATTCGTACTTGCAGTGGCAGCCATCGCAGTAGTATACCTCATCGGTAACTCATTCCTTGCAGGTATGACTGACTTCCTCACTTACTACATGGCAATGCTGAGATTCATGCTCATCTTCTACATTTCAGCTTATCTGATCCTCATGATCGCATTTGCAACTGTGCTGGTACGTCCTACATTCGGCTTTGTAGCGTTCTACGACACACTGACATGCAGACAGTGGCCAGAAAAAGATGCTGCTCCAGCTGATCCATTTGACTGGGAAATCACTGGACCAGAATCCACAGAAGTTCCAGAAATCGAAACAGCTCCAGAAATAGAACCTGAAGTTTCTGACAGCTCCGCTGACGCAGTGGAAACAGAATAATCAAAAAACAAGAAAAGCTATCTGATAACTCAGATAGCTTTTTTATTTGCTTTATATGCCGGCTATATTACACCATTCATTGAGAGCGCCACCAGTACACATGTTGCAAGGATTACAACTGCGATGATTGCGATACCAAAAGTGTTTGCTTTTGATTTGTTTGCACTAGACGTAGTGGATGGTGCTATGACTTTTGCTTTTCGTAAGGCAGTTACAATCGGCTTGTACAGGATAAGTGTAAGAGCCATGTTGATACCACCCTTGATGAGGTTGAACGGCAGGAAGATCGGAATAAGCATCGCTGCAACATCTGCTCTTGGAAGACCCATAAAGAATGGTGTGATGATGTAGTTCCAAAGGAGCATGAGAGTTGTTGAAAGTAAAACACCGCTCAGGAGACCTGCAAATGCACCGTAGATGTTATGTACTTTTTTGTAGATAAAGGCAGCTGTG
>JAFYUX010000096.1 GCA_017549385.1 Bacillota bacterium | reverse complement strand
GAAGGTGAAAAGAACCTTAATGACAGACAGGAACTGGATGGAGATGTAGATTCATCTGATCCGGAAGAAATGGTGGAAGATGACGGCATAAAGCAGGAAGCTCAGGCTGAATCCGGAACAAACGACCAGGACGACGAAGAAAAAGAATGTTCTTACATGCACAGTGGAGATGAGCAGAAAGAACTTGAAGAAAAGTGGAAAGAAATCAGTGAAAGAATGCTGGTTGACCTTGAAACTTCCTCAAAAGAATGGGGTGACAAGTCTGATGCAATGCTTCAGGGCATTAAGAAGATCAACAAAGATAAATATGATTACAGAACATTCCTTCAGAAGTTCTCAACTATGAGGGAAGACATTCAGCTCAATGATGACGAGTTTGACTATGTATATTACACACTTGGCATGGAACGTTACGGAAACATTCCTCTGATCGAACCACTTGAGTACAAAGAAGTTCGAAAGGTAAGAGATTTCGTAATCGCAATCGATACATCTGGTTCATGTGCCGGCGAAGTGGTACAGAAGTTCCTCGACAAGACATATTCGATCTTTATGCAGCAGGAAAACTTCTTCAGAAAGATAAATCTCCATATCATTCAGTGCGACGCACAGATTCAGAGTGATGCAAAGATTACATGTAAAGAAGAGTTTGATGACTACATGAAGACACTTGAGTTCAAGGGTTTTGGCGGTACAGACTTCAGACCTGTATTCGAATATGTAGAACATCTCATCGAGCAGAAAGAGTTCGAAGACCTTAAGGGTCTCATATATTTCACAGACGGTAACGGCACATATCCAAAGCGCAGACCGCCTTACGAAACAGCATTTATCTTCGTAGACGACGATGAATTCGAATACGAAGTTCCAAGCTGGGCCATGAAACTTGTTCTTGAAACCAGCGATATTACAGAGGAGGTTCAGATATGAACATAAAAGAAGCTAAAGAAGAAATCCAGAGAGCCATAACATCATATCTCGAAAAAGACGAATTTGGCGAATACGTAATCAGCAGAGTAAGACAGAGACCTGTTCTCCTCATCGGTGCACCTGGTATCGGTAAGACAGCTATCATGGAACAGATTTCAGAAGAACTTGGTATAGGTCTTGTTTCATACTCAATGACACACCACACTCGTCAGAGTGCCATCGGTCTTCCAAAGATCGAAACTAGAACTTTTGGTGACAAAGAATACATGGTATCAGAATACACAATGTCAGAAATCGTAGCATCTGTTTACGAATGTATCGAAGAAACAGGTCTTCAGGAAGGTATCCTCTTCCTGGACGAAATCAACTGCGTATCTGAAACTCTTGCGCCAGCAATGCTTCAGTTCCTTCAGTACAAGACATTCGGCAAGCACGAAGTTCCTGAAGGCTGGATCATCGCTACAGCTGGTAACCCACCAGAACACAACAAATCAGTAAGAGAATTCGATATTGTAACTCTCGACCGTGTAAAGAAAATCGTGGTTGAACCTGATTACGAAGTATGGAAAGAATATGCTTACAAAAAGCAGGTACATGCTGCTGTAACTACATATCTTGAAATCAAGAAAAACGACTTCTACCGTATCGAAACAACTATCGATGGCATGGAATTCGTAACAGCAAGAGGCTGGGATGACCTTTCAACAATGATCAAGCTCTACGAAAAGCAGGGCTACACAGTTGACGAAAGACTTATCGCTCAGTACCTCCAGCACGCAAAGGTAGCAAAAGACTTTGCGATCTACTATGACCTCTACAACAAGTACAAGTCTGATTACCAGATCAGCAGCATTCTCGACGGCACATACTCTGACGAAATTGCAGAACGTGCTAAAAATGCGAAGTTCGACGAAAGACTTACAGTTGTTGGTCTCCTTCTCGAAGCTGTTTCTCAGCGCGTAAAAGAAGATATCGAAACAGAAGACTACATCAGCGAACTCCACAAGCTCCTTCTCGAATTCAGAGAAGTATCTAAGGTTGCTGCAGAAACTGTTGATTCTATCATCGGCAAGTACATCGTATTACGTACTTCAAGATACCGTGACGAAAAGCGTACAACAATCCTTTCTCGTGAACGTGAACTCATCCTCAGAAGAGTTATCCTTTCTCTTGAAAACTACAGAGCAGTTCTCAGACAGGAAGGCATTACAGACGTTAAGGAAGGTTTCGAACGCGTAAAGGCAATCTTTGCTGAAACAGTAGCTGACATGAAGGCCCACCTTTCAGAAACTCAGAACATGCTTGAAAACCTCTTCCTCTTTATCGAAGATGTTTACGGTAGCGAACAGGAAATGCTGGTTGCAGTAACAGAAATGACTGTAAACTACTATTCTGCAAAGTTTATCAGCAGATACGGCTGCGACAAGTATTTCGAACACAACAAGGAACTCCTTGTTTACGAACGTCAGCAGGAACTCTTATCAGAAATCATGCTGCTTAACGAAAATGAAGAAATCAATCTGGACGTACTTTCATAAGAGGTGATACCCGGTGTTTGAAAATATAAATGAACTGCTGCAGATTGCTCGCAGCAGAGAGGCTTCTGACCTGCATATCACGGTAGGAGTTCCTCCTAAAATCCGTGTGGACGGAGTCCTCGAGAGCATCGGGGAAGAAAAGATTATGCCGGCGGATGCAGAGAGGCTTGTTTGGGAGATTATTCCTGAGAGGCTAAAGGAACAGTTTGCAGAAAAGGGAGAGATAGATTTTTCTCATGCCATTACAGGTGTAGGCAGATTTAGAGTCAATGCATTTAGGCAGAGAGGTTCTGTGGCCTGTGTAATCAGACTGGTTGCAGTCGAGATTCCTTCTGCAGAGGAGCTTGGACTCCCTGAGTCTGTGGCAGAACTGGCCTACAAGAAAAAAGGTCTCGTTATCGTGACTGGTCCTACCGGCTGCGGTAAATCAACAACTCTGGCATCGCTGATAGATGTTATAAACACAAACCTCAACAAACATGTCATTACCCTTGAGGATCCGATTGAGTACCTTCACAGGCACAAAAAGTCCATCGTAAACCAGAGAGAAATAGGAATAGACTCCCGGAGTTATTCTGACGCTCTCAGGGCGGCTCTGAGAGAAGACCCGGACGTAATCCTCGTAGGCGAAATGCGTGACCTGGATACGATTGCTACCGCAATCACCGCTGCAGAAACGGGGCACCTGGTGCTTTCCACTCTGCACACAACAGGGGCGGCAAACACTAT
>JAFYUX010000095.1 GCA_017549385.1 Bacillota bacterium | reverse complement strand
GAAAGTTTGCAGTCGGAGAAAAAGTATCTATTGTAGGGCAAAAGCAGAAAAAAGATACACAGGAAAGTTTGCAGTTGGCGAAAAAGTATCTATTGTAGGGCAAAAGCAGAAAAAAGATACACTAGAAAGTTTGCAGTCGGAGAAAAAGTATCTATTGTAGGGCAAAAGCAGAAAAAAGATACACTGTAAGGTTTGCAGTCGGAGAAAAAGTATCTATTGTAGGGCAAAAGCAGAAAAAAGATACACAGGAAAGTTTGCAGTTAGCGAAAAAGTATCTATTGTAGGGCAAAAGCAGAAAAAAGATACACTGGAAAGTTTGCAGGCGGTGAAAAAGTATCTATTGTAGGGCAAAAGTAGAAAAAAGATACACAGGAAAGTTTGCAGTCGGCGAAGAAGTATCTATTTTAGGCCAAAAGTAGAAAAAAGATATAATAAGGAAAATATAAGCAATAAAAAAGGATGTTCCGCGGAGAGTGAGGAGCATCCTTTGATGTTTTTTGAGGGATATGCAATTTCGAGGCTCGGAGCCGTAGGGATTTCAGGTCGTAGCCTGATGTGGACCCAGGTGCTGAGCCGTCGTGATTTCAGGTCGTAGCCTGATGTGGACCCAGGTGCTGAGCCGTCGTGGTTTCAGGTCGTAGCCTGATGTGGACCCAGGTGCTGAGCCGTCGGGAGTTGTTGGCGAGGCCTAATACCCAATCGCAAGACCCAGGAGCAGGAGGCCGCTTGTAAGCAGCAGGTTGAGGCCCTGGAACTTCCAGCTCCACTTGAACCATTCGCCGTAGCTTACGTCCGCCAGGCCAAGGCTGATGAGGAGCGCCGGGTTTGTTGGATAGAATACATTTGAGAAGCCGTCGCCAAAGGCAAATGCCACGATGCAGAGCTGTGTGGAGATGCCGAAAATCTGTGCCATCGGAACGATCAGCGGGATGAGCATAAATGCCTTTGCTGAGCCTGATGGGATAAAGAAGTTCATTACCAGAACGATGAGGTAGATGAACAGGATTACTGACCAGCTTGGCATGCTTTCTGCAAGTTCAACTGCGCCGTGGAGCAGTGTGTCGAGAATCTTTGCTTCTTCCATAGTGTACTTGATGGATGATGCCATGAGGATCATGATTACTGCAGGGAAGATGCTGATTACGCCGTCGAGAGATGTCTTAAAGAGGGACTTGTCCTTCATACCTGCCACGAGGCATGAGATGATGCCTGCCGCAAGGAACATAACCGCAACGATAATCATTGTGTAGTCCTGGATTGCCGGGATAAAACCTGAGCTAAGGATGATGAGAATACCTGCGCCGAGGATACCTGCAAACCACTTAAGAGCGCGATCCATACCAGCTTCAGCGTGGAAAGCGTCGAGATTCTGAACTTCTGAGAGAGGCTTTTCAATCTTCTTTGCATATAATCTGACAAATGTCAGCAGCAGTGCATAAATCAGAATAAATGCCAGGATACGCATGCTCGGACCAGAGAACATCGGGAGCTTTGCAAGCTGCTGCGCAACACCAACTGTAAACGGATTGCAGACACCTGCCGCAAAACCGCAGCCAACCGCCAGCAGAGACATACCAACGCCAGTGATACGGTCCCAACCCATTTTGATCGCCAGAGCAACTACGATAGGAACCAGCGGAACGCATTCTTCGAATTACCCGATCATAGAACCGAGAGCCATAAAGAAGAAAATGATAACTGCCATGAGTTTGTATCTTACTGCACCAAATCTGTTTGTGATTTTGTCCAGCATATACTTCATGAGTCCGCTCTTATCTAAGCTGTTAAACACGCCGCCGATAATCAGCAGGAACGCGATAACCGCAATAAGAGTAACGTTACCACTTGCTCCGAGAACCAGAAGCGGTGAAAGCAGCCACTTCCAGAATGGAATGCCACCCTTTACATAAGCAAAGCCTCCGGCTGTATCGATGATGGCGGAACCATCGGCATAGATGGCACGAGAGTAGTAACCGCCAGGCACCACAAGAGTCAGGATGTAAGTGCCCACCATAAGAGCAAAGATAACGATGATAGCAGTTATAAATGATTTTACGCCGACATTGAGGCCTTTTTCTTCGGGCTTTTCCAGCGTTTGTGCTTTGTTGTTTTCTTTCATTTTGAGCCTTTTCTTTCACTATATAAATATGTTATCGGAGTCCGTGTTGGATACTCCTGGATGTGTTTTTATGTATTCGGGAAATCTGCTAGCAGATTTCTCGTAATTTTTAGTCAAATTAGACACAAAAACGCCAATATTATACCACAATGAAATCATTGTTGCCACAATTTGCCGGCTTTTGTACAATGTGCCAGTCTTTTGTGAGGTTTTGTACAATTCTGGATGATTTATCATTGCATTTTTGTGTTTCAAACGACATTTTAATATTTTGTAAAAATGAAATGTAGTTGAAATTTTTCGATAAATATCGCTCTTTCCCGATATTTTCCCCGTTATTTTAATAACAAGACAGGTGTCTTGTCATGTGTATTGACAACTGTGATTCCGATGGTAAAATAACTGGTGTTGCTTATAGAAACGTTTCGTATAGACGGGACGAGTTTGGATTATGAAATTTAGGAAGATTGATAATAGAGGGGAGATAGATATGGAAAATAGGATCACAGAAAAAATCGCCAGGCTGAAAACTGAAAAAGATGCAGTTATTTTGGCTCACTACTACGTGCCTGCAGAAGTTCAGGACATTGCAGATTATGTTGGTGACTCTTATGCTCTGGCAAAGATTGCGACTGCTGCACCGCAAAAGGTTATCTGTTTTGCTGGTGTTTCATTTATGGGTGAGAGTGCAAAAGTTCTCAATCCCGATAAAACTGTGCTCATGCCTGACATTACAGCGGACTGCCCAATGGCTCACATGGTGACGCCTCAGGAGATTCTGGACATGCGTACAAAGTATGACGACCTGGCTGTTGTCTGCTATATCAACTCCATGGCTGAGATTAAACAGTATGCAGATGTTTGTGTAACCAGTTCAAATGCTGTAAAAATCGTAAGCGCTCTGCCTCAGAAAAACATATTCTTTATCCCTGATCGCAATCTGGGTCAGTTCCTGGCAGCAAAGATGCCGGAGAAAAACTTTATTTTAAATCAGGGCCACTGTCCGATTCACGTCCGCATTAAAGAGGAACATATCCTCAAAGCAAAAGCAGACCACCCGGGAATAAAGGTCCTTGCTCATCCGGAATGCACTCCAGAGGTGCTGCAGCACGCTGACTACATCGGCAGTACAGCCGGCATTATAGACTTTGCGACAGCATCCGCTGACACGGAATTTATCATTGCCACAGAAACTGGCGTTTTCTATGAACTGGAAAAGAGAAATCCGGGAACAAAGTTTTATCCGGTTATGGATCAGCAACTTTGCGAAGGCATGAAAAAGGTGACGCTGGAAAAGATTGTGGCGGCGCTGGAAAACATGGAACCGGTGATGGAGTTGTCAGCTGACGAAATTCAGAAATCAAAGGCGCCACTTCAGAAAATGCTGGAGCTTGCAAAGTAAAATCGGAATCAGAAATCGAATGGATATTTCGAAATTCAAACTGAAGTTTTGAAATCCAAATCGGAGTATTGTAATCCAAATCAAAAGCGATATACATACATTTGTTGGAGAAGAAAATGAACAACGTAAAGGAAATTTCACAATATTATGATGTGATCATCGTAGGTACAGGTGTGTCGGGACTTTTCTGTGCTCTCCATATTCCAGAAGATAAAAAAATTCTTCTTATTACAAAAGACAGCATGGAAAACAGCGACTCATATCTGGCCCAGGGTGGTGTGTCATGCCTGCTGGACAAAAATGATTTCAGAAGCTACTACAAAGATACTATGAAAGCTGGCCGTTACAAAAACAATCCTGCGGCTGTTATGACAATGATAGATCACTCTCAGCAT
>JAFYUX010000010.1 GCA_017549385.1 Bacillota bacterium | reverse complement strand
TCGTATGGGGTGCCACATTGAGATACGGCCAGTCAGAACGGGACGACATGACCGTTGTCAGCGCAGAAATCGTATGATTTTCTGCCTGTCGACGGAGTCGTCGCCGGAATATTGTTTATTTGATTCCGAAGATTTTTTTTGCTGTGTTACATGTAGCTTCTGCTACTTCTTCGAATGATACACCCTTTAATTCTGCGATCTTTCTCGCCGTGTGTTCCACGAGAGTTGGATCGTTTCTTTTTCCTCTGAATGGTAACGGTGTAAGGTATGGTGAGTCTGTTTCGATACACATGTGATCTAGCGGAATAGCTTCTACTACAGCTTTTGCTTTTCTGTTGTTGCCGTAAGTTACAGGGCCTGCAATTGAGAAATAGCAACCGTGCTTGAGAAGTTCTTTTGCCATGGATGCGCTGCCTGAGTAGCAGTGCATGAGAACCTTAGTATTTTCGAACACTTTTTCCTCATAGAGAATCTGAACGATGTCACCATGAGCTTCTCTGTCGTGGATGATTACTGGAAGATTGAGTTTGATAGCAAGCTGGAGCTGCTTTCTGAACCAGTACTGCTGAACATCGTGTGGTGTACGATCCCAGTAATAGTCGAGACCGATTTCACCAATGGCTACAACCTTGTCCTTTTTTGCAAGGTTTTCGATGAGCACCAGCATGTCGTCATCCATATATCTAGTTTCCTGCGGGTAGAAACCTACAGCAGCATAGAGCCATGGATATTCCTGAGCAAGCTTGATAGCATTACGTGAAGTTTCCAGGTCAACACCAGGATTTACCACGAAAGAAACATTGCTTTCTTCGATTTTCTTAAAGAGTTCTTTTCTATCCTCATCAAAATGAGGCACATCGAGGTGTGCATGAGAGTCAAAAAGCATATTTTTCAACCTCCTTCATTATGTGCAGAAAGGGCTGCCCGAGGGCAACCCTGTTTCTTTTCTATTTTACCATTTCTCCGTCAGGAGCATCAGTTGTTACGAATTCGAGTCTGTCGCCATTATCAGCAAAGAGAATCATGCCTTCTGACTTTTCGCCTCTGAGCTTTGCAGGCTTGAGGTTAGCAACAACTACTACGCTCTTGCCTACCATGTCTTCTGGTGTGTAGTATGCAGCAACGCCAGAAACGATCTGTCTTACTTCAGCGCCAACCTGTACCTGAGATACCAGGAGCTTATCAGCCTTAGGGTGCTTTTCGCATGAGAGGATCTTACCAACTCTGAGATCGATCTTATTGAAATCGTCGATAGCGATTTCTGGCTTTAATGGAGCAAGTTCCTTTTCTGCAGCAGGTTCGATACCAGCATCCTTTGCAGCCTTTGCCTTTGCGATAGCCATCTGTTCAGCTGTGATTGCTTCAAGTTCTGCGATTTCCTTTTCGATATCGAGTCTTGGGAAGATAGCTTCGCCCTTCTTTACAGTCTTGCCAGCCATCATATCAAATCTCGCTGTGTCTTCCCATGCCACTGCTTCTTCTGCGATGCCGAGCTGTTCTCTGATCTTTACAGAAGTGTGGTGGAGGAATGGGTTGATAAGTACAGATATGATTCTGATTGCTTCAACTAAGTTGAACATAACTGTATCGAGTCTGTCCTTAGATGCTTCGTCCTTAGCGAGAATCCATGGAGCTGTTTCGTCGATATACTTGTTTGTACGTCTGATGAACTTCCAGATTTCTTCGAGAGCCATGTTGAAGCTGAACTTGTCCATGTTCATTTCAACTCTGCCAGCTGTAGTAGTACCCATTTCGATGAGGTCAGCATCAGGTTCGCCTGCAACCTTTGGTGCAGGAACAACGCCACCGTTGTACTTTTCTACCATAGCAACAGTTCTGCTTACGAGGTTACCAAGGTCGTTGGCAAGATCATAGTTGAGTCTGTTGAGCATTACTTCGTTTGTATAGAGACCATCCTGGCCAAATGCGTATTCTCTAAGTAAGAAGTACTTGAGAGCATCGATACCGTAACGGTCGATAAGTCTAACTGGATCTACAACGTTACCTCTAGACTTTGACATCTTACCGCCTTCTAAGAGGATCCAGCCGTGGCCGAGAACGTGCTTTGGAAGCGGAATTTCTAATGACATGAGCATTGCAGGCCAGATGATAGAGTGGAATCTTACGATTTCCTTACCTACCAGGTGGATGCCAGGCCAGTAGTTGTCCATCATTTCTTCTGTTTCAGGGTAACCTAAAGCAGTGATGTAGTTTGTGAGAGCGTCAAGCCATACATAGATAACGTGCTTTTCGTCTACTGGTACAGGAATACCCCAGTCAAATGTTGATCTTGAAATACAGAGATCATCGAGACCCTGCTTGATGAAATTGATCATTTCATTTCTGCGAGCCTCCGGCTGGAGGAATTCAGGATTGTTTTCGAGTAAGTCGAGGAGTCTTTCCTGATACTTTGACATCTTGAAGAAGTATGCTTCTTCCTTTGCCTTTTCTACAGGTCTGCCGCAGTCTGGGCACTTTCCATCAACAGCCTGAGTTTCTGTCCAGAAAGATTCACATGGTGTGCAGTAGAGACCTTCGTATTCACTCTTGTAGATGTCGCCCTTGTCGTACATCTTCATGAATATCTGCTGAACACGCTTAACGTGTCTGTCTTCTGTTGTTCTGATGAAATCATCATAAGAGATTTCCATTGTGTCCCAGAGCTTTCTGATACGGCCAACAACGTCATCAACATACTGCTGTGGAGTTACGCCGTTCTTTTCTGCTACAGTCTGGATCTTCTGGCCGTGTTCGTCAGTACCAGTAAGGAATCTAACATCATAGCCAGTAGCTCTCTTGAAACGAGCCATAGCATCAGCCATTACTGTGCAGTATGTGTGACCGATATGGAGGTCTGCACTAGGATAGTAGATAGGTGTTGTTATATAAAATGTTTTCTTTTCTGACATTTTAATTTTCTCCTTTATTTTGCACTTGGGCTAACTACGTGCTTCTTGATAAGTTCGATAGACTTTCTCATTCTGATATCTGCTTCGAGAGCCTTGAAGTGTTCTGACTGGAGCTTAGCCTTGATATCTTCTGGAGAAATCTGATACATGATTGCCATCTTATCGAGTTCGTCATTTACATCAGCTTCTGTAGCTTCGAAACCTTCCTGCTGAGCGATAGCTTCGAGAACGAGTCTAGACTTGAGACGGAGTTCAGCCTGGTTGATCATCTGAGTTGCGAGGAGCATTTCGTCCATACCCATCTGCTTGAGATACTGGTCAGGATCCATACCCTGCTGTCTAACCATTGCCTTCCATTCTTCTACCATGAGCATAGCTTCCTGAGCGAGGTGATCTTCTTCCATCTGAACTTCAGAAGTTTCGATAATCTGCTTTACGAGAGTGTTTTCGAAAAGTTCTTCTACCTTCTGCTTCTTCTGTTCTACGAGCTGAGCCTTGATGTCAGCAACTACGCTCTTGTCCAGTTCTGGAACGTGTACTTCTTCGATCTTGTTTACCTTTACTACGAATAAAGCAGGCTTGCCAGCGAGATCGCTTGCGTGATAATCAGCTGGGAAAGAAAGGTTAACGTCTACAGTCTGGCCAACTTCTGCGCCAACGAGCTGTTCTTCGAAACCAGGAATGAACATGCCAGAACCGATTTCGAGAGGGAAACCCTCACCCTTGCCACCAGCAAATGCAACGCCATCGATGAAACCTTCGTAATCGATTGTAGCAACGTCACCATTCTGAACTGGTCTGTCAGTTACTTCGATGTTCTGCTTGAATCTTCTTGCCTGTGCCTTGCAAGTCTGTTCGAGTTCAGCTTCTGTAACTTCTGCACTTTCTCTTTCTGCAACGAGGCCCTTGTACTGGCCTACCACTACCTTGAACATTTCTTCTTTCATTATATGTTTCTCCTCTTTTCTGAAGTATATATGTAATTTTATAAATTAACCTTGAAAAAGCAAAAAAGCAGCCGATGGCCGCGGCTGCTTTTGGGATCAGATAGGAAAATATCTGATCATTTATATGTGTGTTAAGAGTGAGTGATTACTTTGTCATTGAGTCTTTCGACAATACCTATTTTAGCAGAATACTTCAATAAGTATATGGTCCAAAAAGGATACTTTTTAACTATTTGCCCGTAAGTTTTTTATACTCAGCAATAGCATCAGCCTTTTTGTTTACTCCTAACTTTTCATAAGCCGCTTTTATATGCTTTTTTACTGTTGAATGTGATACGTAGATCATCTTTGAGATAGCTTCTGCCGTATATCCGTCGCATACGAAATCCATAACTTCCACCTCTCTCTTTGTAAGGGAGATTTCTTTTTTGCGATTTCTATACGCCGCCTTGGAGGCTGTATAGGCTTTTGCCATGTCTCTTACCTTGAGAGCATATGGCGTTCCGATTTCCTCCAGGATGGATATTATCTCATAAGAGTTTTCTGCCAGAGTTACGTAGCAACCGTCCGGCTCACTGAGAGCCAGAGCCTCTTTCATCGGAACAATGGCACTTTCCATGCCGGTGTTGTGGTAAAGAGCAATTGCCTTGTACACATTGGCAATCATGATACCAATGAGATTTCTCTTTTCGCTGAACAGCTCTATAAGCTCGTCAGCAAAAGTTTCAAGTCTCTTGTAATCATGTGTTTCGCTGATAACCTTACCTGCAATGAGGTAGCCGCTGTGACGGGCAGGAGCCATCAGCTTACCTTTATTCATATTTATATCCTTGAGCCACTGCGGAATAAGATTTGTCTTGCCCATGTAGCCATATACATAACCGAGAACAAACTCATAACATCCACGCATAGCAGGATTATTTTCTTTTTCTACTTCCTGCATCATCTGCAGAAGAATTTCATCAACTTCTCTTGTCTTTCCTGCAAACAGAGCCATTCGCAGAAGAAGGAATGAAGCTGACATTACGATACCGCCCTGATCTCGCATCTTGGCTTTGTAAATCGCCTTGTACGCGATCATTTCGGCCTGTTCAAAATTGCCTGTCATATACTCGTATTCGGCACGGATAAGGAGTTCGTAACCTGTACCCGATCCGTTAGCTATATGAGTATACATCCAGAGTTCTTCTTCTACAAGTTCTACCAGTGCTTTCATTCCTCCCGGTTCCTTATGGTAAAGGAACATTGTCAGAGGGATACCAAACGTGATAGATACGCTTGAGTTAAAGATACGTGATGTTCCGCCGTCGAAATATTCGTTTGCTCTGTCGTAACACTGGAACATCTTTTGAATATCATTAAAGGCAGTTAAGCTTTCTATCAGAGCAATTTCGCCAAAGATCTGATTTCTGTCATCCAGATTTCTCACACTCTGATAATATTCTTTTGCTTCTGCCAGCATCTCGGCACCTTTTTTGATGTCGATGATATTACTGTAGGAATATATATATGTCAGGTACCCGATAGGGTTCGACAGACGCACATCCAGCGGCATCTTACCGAATGCCTTGGTGAGCACTCGAGGTGCTACATTCATCAGGAAGCTAGCCTGTCTTTCTGACATGATATTGAGAATACGTTCGAAATCTCTACACTCCGTGTAGGCAGATATAGCACCTAGTCGGTCACCCGAGATAAGGCACCAGTCGCCTTGGCTTTCGTAAAGTTCGTTGGCATTCATGCCTCGTATGCGGAACTCTTTGTCCAGGACTATACGGAACATGGCGTGGAAACTATAAAGGTTTGTA